>DKOG01000247.1 GCA_002469915.1 Bacteroidetes bacterium UBA7368 | reverse complement strand
GAACGCCGTCTGGATCGGACAGGAATAAAACGGGATCGCCTTGTGATCTACACTGGATTCCTTGATAAACGGAAGGGAGGAATCCGCTGCCATACACTGAGGCCCCAGCACTTGGGGCGGCCGCCCCTGATATGAGAACGACAAATCCAGGCAGATTCTGGTTCTCCGACCCGAGACCATACACAGCCCACGAACCCAGGGACGGCCGCCCAAGACGTGGGCTCCCGGTATACATGAGCAATTGAGCCGGCGCATGATTGAACTCGTCCGTATGCATGGCCTTCAGAAAGGTGACTTCGTCTGCGACGCTTGAAAAATGCGGCAGATGGTTAGATATCCAGGCCCCTGAATCTCCATGTTGCTTAAAGCTTGCCTGAGGTCCCAACATTTTGGGGACTCCACGTATGAAAGCGAATCGTTTACCCTCAAGGAGTGATTCGGGAGTCTGTTGGCCGTCGAGCCGTTCGAGTAATGGTTTGTAATCGAATAACTCCAATTGAGAAGGAGCTCCTGCCATATGCAGGAATATTACGTTTTTCGCCTTTGGTGCAAAATGGGGAGGCTTCGGGGCGAGAGGATCATCAATCAAGAAGGGGTGCTGAGGCTGCGCTGCATAGGCGGCTGGACCAAGCATGGACGATAGGGCCGCTCCTCCAAGTCCTGCTGAGAACGACTTGAGGAAATGCCTGCGAGTTTGCAAATGGGCATATTTGAGTCTGGCTTCGTCTAGAATATTCATTCTTTTGTCAGGAATTCGTCCAGATTCATAATGGAGTTAGCTACTAGCGTGAGATCGGACTTAGCCTCTAGGTTTACGAGTACGTCGAGTGTTTCGTCCGTTGGTTCGTGAGTGAGTGCTATTGAATATCCGTATCGGATTTTGTCCCGCGTGGACCCGTCAAAAGTCTCCATTCGATCAGCCAGTCCTTGGGCTGCTTCCCAAAAGGCAGGGTCATTCAGCGTCACAAGTGCTTGTAAGGGCGTATTGGTTCGGATACGTCTAGAGACACACAATTCACGAGTTGGGACATCGAAAGTGGCCATAGACGGGTAGGGTCCCGTCCGACGCCAGTAGGTATACACGGCTCGTCGATATCGGTCTTCTCCCTCAGCAGTTTTCCAGAACAGCCCGTTGTACGGATTCTTCCAGATCCCATCTGGCTGCGGGGGCATGACGGAAGGACCAAACTGTTTGTCCGAAAGAAGGCCACTCACGGCCAAAGCCTGATCCCGAATTTGTTCAGCGCTGAGGCGAAACCGAGGACCACGAGATAATGTCTTATTGCGAGGATCTAACTCGAGTTTTTCTGCGGTGACGTCGGAGGCTTGTCGGTAGGTGGCAGAAAGCACCATTTCTTTTAATAGCCCTTTGACACTCCACGCAAGATCGTCCTGAAAATGAACGGCTAGCCAATCTAGGAGCTCTGGGTGCGAAGGAGGAATACCGACAGTGCCGAAATCATCGGACGACTCGACAATTCCGAGGCCAAACAACTGCTCCCAGAGTCTGTTAACCATAACCCGAGAGGTGAGCGGATTGTCTGCGGACATGATCCACTGTGCGAAGCCCATTCTGTTGGCCGGACCATTGAGCTTGGGTAGGGCAAGGGGAACGCCCGGTTCAACGACGTCCGTCTGGATGAGAAAATTACCTCTTTCCATAATCCGTGTAGCCCGCCGTTCGTCTTCAGGCAATTCCCTCATAACGGGCGTGATGGTTGGAGCCAGATCGTGCAGCTTTTTGGTAAGCTCACTTCTCGTTTTTCTGAGATCCTCAGTAGAAGGATCTACATCTGCAAAACGATCTCTCAAAAAAGCCCGTTGATGTGGAGTGCGGAGTGAATCAGCAATAGCTGCAATGCGCCGAACTTCGTTTTGAGCGGTGGTGGACAGTTTTCCCGATACCGTTGGATCGTCGAGAGATTGCTCCCAAACGAGGCGCTGCTGCCGAATTTCTGGCGTTGAAACCGTAGCTACGATCTGCTCGCCAACGGATGATAGGTCGGCCTGCAACTGGCTAGCTTCTGTGCGGTGCGCCGACTCAAATTCTCTTAGTAAAGGTTCTTCGTTTGGCTGGTCCCAATCCGCCGTGTTATTGAACAGGGCAAACGAGGCATAAAAGTCCTCCTGAACAAACGGATCGTACGGGTGGCCGTGGCATTGGACGCATGCCATGGTGGTTCCTTGAAAGACTTCCCATGTGGTGTTTACTCTATCCACGACGGCTGCAATACGATGCTCCTCATCGTCTGTACCGCCCTCTTCGTTGGTCATCGCATTTCGATTGAAGGCTGTCGCAATTAGCTGATTTGTCGTGGGATCAGGAAAAAGATCTCCAGCCAATTGCTCGATCGTGAATTGATCGTATGGCATATCGCTATTAAAGGCGTTGATTAGCCAATCTCGGTATCTCCAAATAGAACGGGCACGGTCGGCTTCATATCCTTTGGTGTCTGCGTATCGGGCTAGATCCAACCAGAGGGCTGCCCAGCGTTCTCCGAACTGAGGAGAACTGAGGAGCTCATCAACCAACCGCTCATAATCGTCGGTTGCACACAGCGATTCTACTTGGTCGAGTGAAGGAGGCAAACCAGTAAGGTCGAGACTTACTCTTCTCGCAAGAACCGTGCAGGATGCTTCCTCCGCAGGGGAAAGACCCATTTTGTCCAGTTTTTGGACCACAAAAGCATCAATTGGTGAGCGAATCCAATCGTTATTTATGTCAGGATCAGTTTTTACGGGGCGTTCATAGGCCCAATGGCGGTCCCAATTGGCTCCCTGCTCAATCCAGTTTCGAAGGAGTTCTATCTCATCTTCAGACAGCGGCTCATCATCCTTTGGCATGCGATCGGCAGGATTTGGGTGCGTCACTTTCATGATCATTGCACTTCCTGAGGCATTCCCTGGGATAATTGCGGGATC
>DKOG01000100.1 GCA_002469915.1 Bacteroidetes bacterium UBA7368 | reverse complement strand
CAGCTTCGGGCGATAAAGCGACCGCTTTTTCAAGATAATTTAAGGCGGCATCATACTCGCTTAATTGCGCATGTAATATACCTAATCCATGTAATACGTCACTGTCATCAGGCTTTTCGGCTAAACATTTTTCATAGCACTTCTTTGCTTCATTAAAGTTGCCGTGTTGGTGGAATGCTTGTGCTTGTTTGAGAGAGTTCATCGGACTATAGTAGCGGTATATGGCGAGATTGACAAACAATATGTTCAAAGGTTAGACTGGTTTATTGAATCTCAACCCGCCAATCAGGCGGGTTTTTTGTCAGATGGGGAAATAAATATGCGCAAGCTAGATGCATTTAAAAAATTGCTCAGTGATGATGCGCTATCCGTTGATGACCAAGTTCAATTGTTGACCGAACTTCCCGAAGACAGCATTTCCAGTGATGTGTTAGCAGCCTGTGTGGATTATGCGTTAAGCCAAGCAATTCGCGTGAATATTGACGCACCGGGCGCGATTGATCTTGTTGGCACGGGTGGCGATAAAAGTGGCACTTTTAATATATCAACAACGGCTACTTTGGTCGCAGCTGGTGCAGGCGCACCCGTGTTAAAGCATGGCAATCGAGCGGCAACGAGTTTGTCCGGTAGTTTTGATCTGCTAGATGCCCTAGACATTCCCATTCCTAAAACCCCAAAAGAAGTGCAGACGCAATTTGATGCTTGTGGCGTTGCCTTCATATTTGCCCGATTTTTTCACCCGAGTTTTGCAAACGTTGCAGCAGCAAGGAAGCAACTTGCGAAAACGGGGCACCGAAGCATTTTTAATTTGTTAGGTCCCTTGCTCAATCCCGCCGGTGTGAAACGTTTTGTTATTGGTGTTTATGACAAAGCGTTGCTTTCGCCATTTGCTGAAACCTTAAGCGCAATGCATGTTGAGAAAGCGATGGTGTGTTTTGGGTCGGGTTTGGATGAGCTGGGGTTGTCTGATAACAATCGGGTTATCGATATTGCAAAAGGTCAGCTAACCCACGCCACGTTGGATGTGGCCACGCTGGGTTTGCGTTACGCCGGTATTGACAAGATCCAAGGGGGCGATAGTGAGTTCAATGCAAAAATGACAGAATCTATCTTGTCCGGCGAAGATAAAGGGCCTGCTCGAGATATTGTTTTATTAAATGCAGCAGCTGCCATTTCAGTCAGTAAAGACATCACGCTAGAGGTAGCTTTAATACAAGCGAATCAAGCATTACTCAGCGGTGATGCAATGACGGTGCTGACACGATTACAGGAGACGAAGTTATGACCATCCTTGGTGACATCATTGCCAATAAACGGGTTGAGGTCGAACGCATTCCTTTTATTGAGGATGCAGCA
This sequence comes from Bacteroidetes bacterium UBA7368, assembly GCA_002469915.1. GTDB lineage: Bacteria > Bacteroidota > Rhodothermia > Rhodothermales > UBA10348 > UBA10348. The sequence continues at coordinate 26,036 of DKOG01000100.1, read as the reverse complement.
TTGGTTAATTCAACGAATAATTTTATCACCCCTTTTTTGCAAGATTATTTAGGGGTGATTGCGGAGTTAAAGTCTAGATCACCATCGGCCGGTGTGATTGTGCAAGGTTATAACCCTATCAGTATTGCGCGTGAGTATGTCGTTGGTGGCGCTGATGCTTTGTCAGTGTTAACCGATCAACTGTTTTTTAATGGTCATATCGATCATTTGCGTGACGTACAGCGAGCGGTTGATGTGCCCATATTGTGTAAAGATTTTTTTATAGATGTTAAACAAGTACGACTGGCGCGATCAGCGGGAGCCGATGCTTGTCTGCTGATGATGTCAGTCTTGTCTGATGAAGAGTTAGTGGAGTTAAAACAAGCGATAGAGTCATTAGGAATGGCCGCGCTCATCGAAGTGCAAAATATTACGGAAGTTGAGCGGGCATTGAAGTTGTCGCCAAAAATTATCGGCATTAATAATCGTGACCTAAAAGATTTCTCAATGAACACCAAAAACAGTGTGCAACTGTGCGATCAATTTCCTGAAGATGTGTGCGTCATCAGCGCCTCTGGCGTTCAGCAACCTGGTGATGTGGTTTCATACCCTGACAGAATAAACGGCGTCTTAATTGGGACGGCTTTAATGCAAGCCGAGAATAAGGCCGCCTTTATCAAAGAAATTCAAGGTTCTGCATGAAGGTCAAGGTCTGTGGAATAACGCGTGTTGAAGATGCCTTGCTGGCGGAGCGTTTGGGCGCAGATTTTATCGGGTTTATTTTTGCTAACGCCTCTAAGCGTTGTGTGTCACCTGAGGTTGCGAGGCAAATAATTGAAGCGCTGACGACGGCAATACCCTTGGGTGTGTTTGTTGAGCAAACAGATGATGAAGTGATAAAGATTGCTGACGTTGCAGGTTTGAAAGCAGTGCAAATTTACCGACCTGTGGTGAGAAAGTTGGATGCGTTGACAATGATAGAAGCGATTCGTGTTAAGGATGAAGATGATTTACAGCCTATGGGTCAGAGTCAGGCAGATTATTACTTGTTAGATGCATATCATGAATCAGCCTATGGTGGCACCGGGCATGTGTTTGATTGGACGATGTTGCCAGAGGATGTCAGTAATGTGTTTATTGCCGGCGGCCTTGGTATTGATAACGTGCGGCGAGCAGCTTTGTTGCGCCCGTTTGCAATTGATGTCTGCAGTGGTGTTGAAAGTGCGCCTGGTATGAAAGATGAAAAAAAATTAAGAATGTTCTTTGAGGAGATTTCTCAGTGTTGAAAAAATATTTTGGCGACTATGGTGGTATGTTTGTCCCAGAAACATTGGTCGCACCATTGAAAGAAGTTGAACAGGCCTTTATTGCTATTCAGGACGATGATGTTTTTCAACGCGAACTTCAAGATCTGTTAGTGAATTATGCGGGCAGATCCACGCCTTTGACTCACGCTAAAAATTTATCAAAAATTGCAGGCTGTAACATTTATCTTAAGCGTGAAGACTTGTTGCACGGCGGCGCGCATAAAACCAATAATACATTGGGGCAAGCACTGTTGGCCAAGCGAATGGGTAAGACACGAATAATCGCAGAAACCGGTGCAGGGCAGCACGGTGTTGCCACAGCGATGGCTGGCGCATTGCTCGGCATTCCTGTCGACGTTTATATGGGTAGCATTGATGTGGCCAGGCAAGCAATGAATGTTGAACGCATGAAGTTATTTGGCGCGACGGTTCACAGTGTGGACTCGGGTAGCGCGACGTTGAAAGACGCTATTAATGATGCGTTGCGCGATTGGGTGACCAATGTCGAAAACACTTATTATTGTTTTGGCACGGCCGCGGGCCCTTACCCCTTTCCCTCTTTGGTCGCTTACATGCAGCGTGTTATTGGTGTAGAAGCGAGAGAACAGATTCTCGAGATGGCTGGCGCCTTGCCTGACGCAGCATTTGCGTGCGTCGGTGGCGGCAGTAATGCCATTGGATTGTTTAGCGGATTTTTAGAGGACGATACTGTTCAGCTCTTCGGCGCAGAAGCCGCCGGCGAAGGGTTGAGTTCGCATAAGCATGCAGCCACGTTATTGAAAGGTGATCTAGGCGTTTTTCATGGCATGCTTTCCAAGTTTGTTCAAGACGCTGATGGTCAGATTGCGCAGACACATTCCGTTTCTGCGGGTTTAGACTATCCGGGTATTGGTCCTGAACACGTATTGCTACAAGAAAAGGAGCGTGTGACTTACTTAGGCGTAACCGATGAAGAAGCTTTAAATGCGTTTGAGCTAATTGCAAAACAAGAAGGAATTCTAGCGGCGTTTGAGTCCTGTCATGCGGTTGCATTAGCGATGCGCGAGGCAAAGCGTTTTAGTAAAGACGCAAATTTATTGATTAATGTGTCGGGCCGCGGTGATAAAGATCTAGAAAGTTATGTGCGTCTAAGGGGAGCGGTATGAATCGATTTCAACAATTGTTCAGCGATGTGAACAAAAAAGCATTCGTTCCGTTTTTCATGTTAGGTGATCCCTCTGTCGATGAAAGTTTTGAGTTGATTAAAGCCGCGATCGATGCAGGCGCCGATGCGCTTGAGTTGGGCTTTCCTTTTTCTGACCCGATGGCGGACGGCCCTGTGATTCAGGCCTCTGCTGAGCGCGCGATTAAGGCGGGGTGCGATTACGATTCTTGCATTGCGTTGTTAAAAAAAATTAGAGCGTACGCTGACCTGCCTATTGGATTGCTGCTGTACTATAATTTATTGTATCGCCGCCATGATGCTTATCAAGAGTTGGCGAGAGTCGGGGTCGATGCTGTTTTGGTTGCAGATATGCCGAAAGAAGAATCAAAAGAGCATGAGGCGATGTTGGCACAGCACGGTTTGGGTTGTATACACCTTGTTGCGCCGAACACCCCTAAAGCACGAGCCGCTGAGATTATGAGTCGGGCCACTGCCTTTGCTTATGTGATTGGTCGATATGGTACAACAGGTGTGAGTGATCGATTGGCAGATGATCTGGCAGACCGTATTCAGGGTTTGAAGGCATTGAGTGATTGTCCGTTGGTCGTTGGGTTTGGTGTGAGTTCTTCTGAGGATGTGCAAGCTATTTTTGATGCCGGTGGACGCGGGGCCATTATTGGTAGTGCAATTACAAAGATAATAGAGAAGAATTGTGGTAACATTTTAGAAGCGAAAAAATCAATTACAACCTTGGTTGAAAGTTGTGTCAAAACAGGAGAGTAGTCATGTTAATTGTAATGAAAAAAGATGCTACACAAGTGGAGATCGATCAAGTCAGTCAATCGGTGATTGACCAAGGGTTTGAAGCCCATCCTATGCCAGGCGCACAGTGCACGGCTATTTGTGTGCTCAAGAACAAAGGTGCTGTCGATGCCAATATGTTTTCAAACTTGCCCGGTGTTCGTGAGGTTATTCGCGTGACAAAACCTTATAAGTTGGCATCGATTGAAACTCATCCTGGTCCTACCGTGGTTGAGATCCGAGGTGAAAAGATTGGCGGAAATAATTTTACAGTCATGGCTGGTCCTTGCAGTGTTGAAACAGAAGAGTCTATGTTCCGTAACGCTGACAAGTTAGCCGGAATGGGCGTTAAGTTTTTTAGAGCGGGCGCCTATAAGCCTCGAACGGGACCTTACAGTTTTCAAGGTCTAGGTGAAGAGGGTCTGCGAATATTAGAAAAAGTACGTGATCGTACCGGCATGGGAATCGTCACGGAAGTGATGGATGTTGAAACATTACCGTTGGTTGCGGGCTCTGCAGATATTCTACAAGTTGGTACGCGTAATATGTCTAACACAAGCTTGCTTAAACAGTTGGGTAAAATAAACAAGCCCGTGTTGCTCAAGCGCGGCATGTCTGCGTCATTAGAAGAGTTGTTGTTAGCGGCTGAATACATTTTATCAGGCGGCAACCATAACGTCATGTTGTGTGAGCGCGGCATTCGCACGTTTAGCAATCATTCGAGAAATACACTGGACGTAGCTGCCGTACCTGCTTTGAGAGCGTTGACACACTTACCCATTATTGTTGATCCTAGTCATGGAGTAGGCATCCGTGACAAGGTGTTACCAATGGCCCGTGCCGGAATTGCCGCCGGCGCAGATGGTTTGATGATTGAAGTTCATCCGAACCCGGCCGATGCCTTAAGTGATGGGCCTCAGTCGCTTCCATTTGCTCCTTTTTCGGAGTTAATGAATCAGGTTGGGCAAATCGCTTCGGTTATTGGGCGAACATCAGGTTCGAGTGTTCAATCGATATAGGGAGTTTCCCCGTAGACAGGGTCATCAGTCTTCCCGATTATGGTGCATTATTTTTTTCAGGGATTCTGTTCAGCGAGGAAGGTTATTAAGACATCAGTAATAAAATGTATTAATATTTATGTGTGGAATAGTTGGTTATATCGGCGTCCGTACCAGGCTTGAGGTCAAAAGCCGCATAGGTCGCAGAACTAATGCGGTAGTCCCGGGTGGTATCAAAAAATAGATACGCTTCTCGGTCATTGATCCACCACCGGTTCTCTTGGACTTCATTGGCACGCTGTAGTGCCATCGAAAGTACCTGTTCGTCTGTCATGCCCCCTCTTCTGAACGATTCAACCTCTACTGCGAGGGGTCGAGTTGCAAGACCGTCAAGTACATAAAAAACGGTAAAGCACGTTATCAGCCACAAAAGAACTCCCCGAATGGAATTCGAATTGGTCAGCCGATGATAAGGGGATGCGAGCATGTGAGTGGTGTAGCAAACTTGGGCGGATAGTAGCAGCAATCTCGTTCTAGCTCTGACAGTTGCATAAAGCGTGCCACGATTGCTCTCAGAGTTGAATACGGTTTGTTTTTGCAGATTTGCGTCTCGAAGTCACTTCTTTTTGTGTGGATGAGTCTCACTCTGCGAAATTGGGTCTCAAGATGGTTCCTTAAGGCGGGCTTGAATCCATGGACTGAACCAAAACCGGGTCATGGCGTACACCGCCGACCTTTGCCCACACCCCAACGCACCATGATCAACCCGGAAATTCTGGACAACATTGAGAAGCGCTTTGCGGACATCACTACGGAGATGTCTGATCCTTCTGTTGCCACGGATCCTAAAAAAATGGCATTGCTTGGTCGGGAGCATACCTCATTGAGGACTATCGTTGAGGAAGTACGTCTATATCGCAAAAACGTCGATGAGATTTCGGACCTCAAAGAGCTTCTTACGATTGAGGACGATGAGGAGATGATTCAGATGGCAAAAGCTGAATTGTCAGAATTAGAATCAACCCTGCCTAAGAAGGAAGAAGACCTTAGGTTAATGCTGATTCCTAAGAATCCGGAAGATGCGAAAGATGCGATCATTGAAGTTCGAGCCGGAACGGGTGGGGACGAGGCAGCGCTTTTTGCCGGCGATCTTTTTAGGCTATACAGCCGTATTGCCGAAAATAAAGGGTGGAAGATTGAGTTGATGAATACCTCCCAGGGTACCAAGGGAGGGTTTAAGGAAATTGTGTTTGGCGTTAGTGGTCCCGATGCGTTCGGCACCATGAAGTACGAGAGCGGAGTGCACCGCGTACAACGCGTTCCTGCGACCGAGTCCAGCGGGCGTATCCATACGTCAGCAGCGACGGTAGCCGTATTACCAGAGGCGGAAGATGTGGATGTTGATATTCACGCAAACGATCTCAAGATTGACGTATACCGTAGTAGTGGTCCAGGTGGTCAAAGTGTGAACACGACAGATTCCGCAGTACGAATCACACATATTCCAACAGGATTAGTCGTGACGTGTCAGGACGAGAAAAGTCAGCACAAAAACAAGGATAAAGCACTTCGAGTCCTGCGCTCGAGACTGTATGAACTGAAGTTAGCTGAAATCCAAGCCGAGCGAAGCGAAGCCCGTCGTTCTCAGGTTTCTTCTGGAGATCGGAGCGCAAAAATTCGGACCTATAATTGGCCTCAGGGTCGGGTAACGGATCATAGATTGGAAGGAGATGAAAAGAACCATGCACTGGAAAAGGTGATGAATGGTGATCTCGATGACATCCTAAAAGCTTTGCGCACCGCAGAAAACGCCGATCGTCTGGCAAATATGTAGACTACCCCCTCCTTCACGAATGCAGTCCCCTTCCCGTGCAGATTCGGCGAAAGTGAAGTCTCAGAGTTGATTTGCCTCTTGAAAACCGTATTTTGCGGTTCTGTACAATCCCTGCTCCGAGCGCGCTTGCAAATAGCAGACGTTTTTCGGGGCATAGCCCATCAATTTTCCACGGGGATATATGGCTACACAGCAAAATTCGTACGAGTTAACGTACATCGTCAATTCGGTTATATCCGATGAGCAGGTAAAGGATCTTATATCCCGCGTATCTGCTTACATCACGGAAGCCGGTGGTGAAATCACCGAAGTGGATGAGTGGGGGGCACGTCGCCTCTCATACCCGATTCAGAAAAAGAGAAACGGATACTATGTAAATATGTATTTCCGTTCTTCTGGCGCACTTATTCCTCGCTTGGAACGCGCTCTGGAAATCGATGATAACATCCTTCGCTACATGAGCCTTCGCATGGATGCTAAAATGATTCGTCACTACGAAGCGTCTATTAGCAAACGCGCCGAAGATGAAAAGGCTGAAAAGGCTGCAGCTGCAGAAGCAGCGGCTCCCGCTCCACCAGCAACTGAAACGGAAGACTAGATCTATGTCAAATTCGAAATTTAGAGAGCCAGCATACGTCGACTACAAAGACGTCGAGCTGATCAAACGCTACCTGAACGAGCAGGGCAAGATTCTGCCTCGTCGCATCACGAACGTCTCAGCAAAGTTTCAGCGCCAGCTGACACGCGCAGTCAAGCGCGCCCGTCACGTTGCACTGATCCCATTTGTAGCTGATTCGCTCAAATAATCTGGAATCCGGCCTCAGCCGGCAATCAATTACGACATAGTCATGAAAGTTATTCTTCTTGAAGACGTCGACAACTTGGGTGAAGAAGGCACTATCGTTTCCGTAAAAGACGGATACGGTCGCAATTTCCTGATTCCCAAACGTCTTGCTCGTCTAGCAACTAAGAACACCGTCAAAGCATGGGAAGAGGAGCGCCGTCAGGCCTCTCGTAAGCTTTCCAAGCGTAAGGAAGACGCTACTGCACTTGCTGCTGAAATCGCAAAAGTGGAAGTAGTACTTCAGGCAAAAGTAGGCGAAGAGAATCGTATTTTCGGTTCAATTACAGCCCAGCAGATTGCTGACGGTCTTGCTGCACACGGCGTTACTGCCGATCGACGCAAAATCGAGATCCAGGACGAAATCAAAGTTCTCGGAGTATATACGGCCAGCGTTAAGGTTCACCCCGAAGTGGTAGCACAAGTAAAGGTCCGCGTAGAGGCGGAAACTGCTTAGGCCCTTTCGAGGCGTACGCCCCTTAGGGAACGCACCGGCAACATTGGACAAGGGTATCCGTTTGCACGACCGCAAACGGATACCCTTTTCTTTTTTATAGAGTTATGAAGCGAAGCCCCTTTTTATTACTGGCTGTATTACTGCTTTTTTCAGCAGGTCAGGCGGCGGCCCAATTCGTTACCGACGATCAGGCCGTATTGGGACTAAATGAGATAAAGGGCCCTGAAGATGTAGTTTCCTGGTCAGCTAGAGCTGTACCCTCGAGCATTGGCTCATTCGAAACGAGCGTTATAAAATTGACTGCTCGGATGAACGGGGATTGGAAAATGTATGCGCTGGATGCGTCGTTGCCATCCATGGAAGAGGTACTCGCGCGCCCTTATGGTGTGATCGTGAGTTTTTCAGATTTACCATCTGGTATTCGTGCCCTAGATCAAATTGGACAAGAGCCACCCGAAGTAGGGTTTGATGTCACATTCGACATGGAACTTCTTTACTTCCATGAGGAGGCCATTTTTTATGCGGGTGTCGAGTCTGTTGATTCATTAAGCCATGAATTGGTTTTTAATGTAAATGCCCGCTATCAAGTATGTAGCGACGAGCTAGGCACGTGCTTGCGTCCCGATACGGCCGTTTTGCCCATCTCGCTGAGTATTGATCCAACCTGCTTGGACTGTGGAGCGAGTGAAGAAGATATTCAACGGACCTCGCGAACAGAGGGCCAACAAGCCGGCTTTACGGGAGTTACGGATTATGAAACGTACAGAAGTAACGGGTTCTGGGCCTTCTTGCTGCTCGCTATTGGTGCAGGATTAGCCTCACTACTGACGCCTTGCGTTTTTCCAATGATTCCGCTGACGGTGTCTTATTTCACTAAGCATGGTCATAATCGGGCACAGGCTGTTCGAATGGCGTTGATATATGGTGCTTCCATTGTGGTGACATTCACTGGAATAGGAGTCATTATGGCCGTGTTAGTTGGAGCAGCGGGAGCTCAGAACATCGCATCTAATCCGTGGGTCAATCTTATGATTGCTGCCGTGCTCATTGGATTTGCGCTCTCTCTTCTGGGTATGTTTGAACTCCGGCTCCCTAGCTCGTGGTTAAACTGGATCGGGAGTCGAGGGTCTTCCGAAAATGGCTGGATCGGCGTGTTGTTTATGGGGCTGACACTGACGCTCGTGTCGTTTTCCTGTACGGCTCCGTTCGTGGGAGGGCTGTTGGCCGCCGCTTCTGGTGGCACATGGGCCTTTCCTTTGTTTGGGATGATTGCCTACAGCACCACTTTTGCACTGCCCTTTGTGCTTTTAGCCATTTTTCCCAATGCACTAAATGCGCTGCCATCATCGGGATCATGGATGAATGCAGTAAAAGTCGTTCTAGGATTCGTGGAATTGGCCGCAGCTGTCAAGTTCTTGTCCAACGCGGATCTTGTATGGGGACTTGGCCTCATTTCGCGCACACTGGGAATTGCGTTCGTTCTGGTCGTGTTCTTCCTCACGGGGATGTATCTGTTAGGCAAGCTGCGTTTCCCTCATGAGGAAAAAGTAGAGTCGGTTGGTGTGGGGCGGCTGTTTGCGGCCGTAGCCTTCTTTGTGCTTGCTCTCTATATGATCCCAGGATTATTCGGTGCGCCGCTCAATGCACTGGACGCCTATTTGCCTCCACGCCAGTCTACAGACATCATATTCTTTGGAGAGGGTGAAGCGGGACAAGTTTCAGATCCGGAAGAAGGGTGGTTTGTGGACGATATCGAAGGAGCATATGCTCAAGCAACAGCATTGGGGCAGCCCGTATTTGTAGACTTTTCAGGCTGGACGTGCACTAACTGTCGAGACATGGAGGCTAATGTCTTCCCAAAGCCAGAAGTCGTACGTTTTTTCGAGGAAGAAATGGTCCCACTTAGGCTCTACACGGACGACCTCGAGAAGGGAGATGCCTTCCACGAGTATCAGATGAACCTCACCGGGACGCCGGCTTTACCAACGTATGCATTGGTCGACCCCGTATCAGGAGTACTTCTTGGACGCGAAAGTGCGTTGATGGACACGGAGGAATTCATAGCGTTTCTGGAAGTCAGCCTAGCGGCCTTTTCAACGACTGACTCCTAAGAATAGCTAGTCGTCCGCAACGGGCATCAGAACGACAGGTTGATGGGCTTCTCTGGCTACAGTATTGGTCACACTTCCGAGAAGCATGCGTTCAATGGCTGTATGCCGTCGTTTAGCCATAATGATCATATCCACTTCCATTTTTTCCGAATCATCCAGAATTACCCTGGCTGGATCACCCTGATGAAGAGCGGGTCTGACCGGTAATGAGAAGCGTTCTTTGATGAACGCATCAAAGTCGTGGCGTTCGGCCTGCACGATAGAATCTTCTACTGAAGGATCGTACAGGGCGTAAGCAATTTCGCCGAACCCACTCAGGGGGTCCACTCCCAAAGGAGTAGTAGGAGTAGGTACGTGCACATGAATGACAAACAACTCTGCTTTTAGCTTTTGAGCAAGAGATTGGACCCGATCGGTAACGGTTCGGGGTTCATGGAGGTCGGTTGCAAATAGGAGCTTCATAGGTACCTCAGCGACTAGTTCTTCCGAAACATACTTGGTTCAAATCAAACGGGCAATCGGGAAAACCCTACAGCACATTTTTTCTTGCGATTCGTTATATGCTTGAGTCTATCGGGTCAAGGATGTAACAATCCGGACGAAAGTCATGCCCAATGTAGCCGTATCCTGCTTTTCTACGTGTTCTCAACCTTCAGCGCATTTGATAGAAATGGCCCAAAAGGGCTGTTCTAAATCAAGACAAGAAGTGATTGCGTGGGTGTATGCGGAGGGGTTGTCATATTTCAGATCTAAAGTCCCTTCTGAAACCATGCTCTCATATGCAGATGCAGAAGATCTTGCCGGTGAGAGTTTGCTGGAGTTCCAAAAAGCACTTCCTCGCATTCAACAGGTTGGTCGATATATGCGCAGAATGTTCAGGAATAATCTGATTCGTCATCTCTCACGAAAACGAGTGAGACGTGGCCGAGAGTGCTTGAGTGAGGACAATCGTAGAGGTGTCATCCAAGCCACTGTATATCAATCATATCGTCGTTCTACCTTCTTGTCATGGACGGATAATGAGCTTGATAAGTGGCATTTATCCCGGAGGCGATTGGAAAATGCAGGCCCCCTACTGCAAAAGATATTTTCATTTCGCATGGCAGATGAACCGTTGAGTTACCGCCAGATAAGTTCTATTGTAGGCATGGAAGAGGCAGCACTTCGAATGCGAGTGGCTCGTTTTTGTCGGTCAGTTCGAGACGAGTACCGTCTTGGCGACAGGCGATCTAGGTAGTCAAGTCTGTGTTCGGACGAATCCCGTTGGCTCTTGAATCGTACACGGCATTCAACCATCCCGGACACTAATCCTGAGCCTCAGTTGTTTTTCGACTCGCCGTTCACACTATTTCTCCTACTGATTAATGTATTGGTCAGCGGATACGCGCTCTATTTTGATCCGTCCTTGATCAACACACTTTCGTTTAGACCTAAGCGGATTTTAAAAGAGAAGGAATACTACCGAATGTTAACCGGAGGCTTTGTGCATGGAGGCTTGGGACATTTGACCTTTAATATGTTCACGCTGTTTTTCTTTGGTCCGGTACTAGAGACTTCTCTCGGCTCAGCTGAATTTCTGATTATCTTTTTTGGAGCTGAGTTCGCTGCACATGGCTTTACGCTATGGAAACACAGAGATTCATCAACGTATGCCGCCGTAGGTGCCTCTGGAGCCATATCTGGAGTAGTTGTTTCATTTAGTCTGCTGTATCCCACCTACAAGATTTACCTGATGCTCATTCCCATTGGCATTCCTGCTTGGTTGTTTGCTTTAGGCTTTATTGGGTTTTCTGCGTACGCCATGAACAAAAGAGATCAAAGTCGGATGGGCGGTATTGCACACGAAGCGCATCTTGGGGGAGCCATAGGTGGTCTGTTGTTAACGCTGGTGATGGTTCCATCGGCATTGGGTCGATTCATCAGCCAGATGGGTTTTTAGCCGTTATTGCATACGTATTAATTCGGCTTATTCGTTCGTTATTAGGGTTATGAGAAACTGATTGAAGGTTCTTGAGCCGTTATTGCTTAGTTGTATCCAGTCCGAGTACTTCCTATATTTATGGTATTCATGCCGCCTGGAATTGTGTCCTCGTGCGAGGGCGCTCAGTCGCGCAGTGACTTATGGGCACCAAAAAGCTCGGTCGATTCGGCCGGGCTTTTTGCACGTTAATGACGTTCGTTCCAGAGATGGTTATGCACACCCCGCTCTTCTCATGTGTGAATTTCTTGTGGATGAAAACTGCGTCTAGTTGATTGACTCCGCTACTCTACCTTGATATAATGGTGTCAGTGCTTCACGGCACTTGTTCCTTGACGCGACTGAGTCTCTAGGCTGCATGAGGTAAGCCCACCTTCCCGAAAGGGGAGGAAACGGTCTCCTCCTCGCTGGCGGTGAAGGCTGTATACTTCTCGAGAGTATGCTGCTGGAGTTAGTGTAGAACACGGAATCAGATCAGGAGTATGTTCGAAGAAAGAACCACGCGTTTACGTGCGGAGAAGTCGGACGGCAGATGATCCCAGATTTGAAAAAGTGACCCAAGCATGAAAGAAAAGGACTTCGGTCCTCGGATTGAGCGCTAGGGTGAGGATAGTAGAAAACGAAAAGATGGACACGTCCCGGCGTATCATCTTGGAATTGACTACATGTTGAATGACGAGAGAGGTAGTAATGGTTTTGGCTATTCGCTATCACTCAAGAAATTGGACATTCTGTGCGAGGTCTTGAATGATGTTCTTCGGAACAGAACTCAAAGACAGCAAACAGCCAGTACACTGGAAATAGATCCCGAAAGGGAAATAATAGAACGTGCACTGAGGACCAAGGCATACTGTTTCTGTCGTGTGCCCATACGATGGAAACGATACGACTGCTTGGCAACAAGAAGTTGTGTTACCAGAATCCTAGTTCGCTAGGTTTTTGGAAACCACTGACGAGACTCGAACCTCCCGCTAACTGATGCGGGGCCCGCTTCGGCGAGCACTACCATTGGGGGAGGTTCACGTGTCTAGGAAAAGAAAGAAGCTATCCTAAAGGGTGGCTTTTTTTTTGGCCCCAGCTTTTTTGCTTCGGCTTGTGTGTTGCCCATTGATTAGCGATCAAAGCCGGGTAGGAGTCTGTGCGTAGTGTCCTGGGCTTAGACCGGACGAATAAAGGCTTATTAGGAAAGCTTATCTACGAATGTGCTCCAATCAGTGAAGCTCCAAACATCGTCGTGGTCATAGTTTTCTTTGGAGTACCAGGCCACCTTCCAACCCGCTCCCAAACCGCCTTTTACGTCCGAACTTAAAGAGTCCCCGACGTAGAGAATAGACTCTCCAGGGACCTTTGCAGCTGCTTCCGCATGTTTGAACAAACGTACATCAGGCTTTAAGAAGCCTACTTCTTCACTCACGATTACGTCTTTAGACAGTTCGTCGAATATCGGAAATTGGCTGAGTTTGGCGCGTTGGATTTCCGAAAAGCCATTGGTCATAATTCCTACGGGCACTTGCGCAGCGGTGTTCTTGAATGCATCGATCGCCCCTTCCACTTCCTGCCAATGATATGAGTATCGGTTCAAGTAGGCGTCTGCGAGCCAAAGGGATGCTTCATTATCAGGCCGCCCCATTGCTGCTAGTAATTGCTCAAATCTACCCACTTTGGCTTGGATTTTTGTGAACTCACCAGCGGAGTATTTTTGCCAAACCACCGGATTTATTTTTCGGTAAGCCGCGTAAACATCTGGAAAATCATTCGATACGAACAGATCAGTTTGTTCTTGAAAAAGGGTCTGAAGTGCGCATTTTTCGGCATGAGTGTGATCTAGTAAGGTATCGTCTAAATCGAAATAGACGAACTGATATTTGTTCATATGGCGCACTCCAAAAGGGCGTATTCTTTGTCTTTAATGGCTCCCATAGTTTCCAGGGCATTGATTAGACGGGCGTTGTTATCGAGCACCCAACTCATTTCACAACCATTTAATCCCAGTTCTAGAGCAATATCTGAGGTTTTTGCCACTAGAATGGCATCGAGACTTTTTCCTTGATGGGATTTCTTAACTCCCATAAGTGGCATTCGGATTTCTCGGATGATTCCGGAAGAGGCTAAGAAGAACAGTTTCAACAATCCTGTTGGGAGCAGCCGGCCGGATGGGATGGTCTTGAATGCATAATTCAAGTCTGGCAGGGATACCGCGAAGGCAACCGCCTCGCCTTTGTCTTCTACAATGATGACGAGACGAGGGTCAATGATCTGCTTCATTTCTTTCGCGAGTTGACTAAACTCAGCCTCCGTCATTGGAACGTGACCCCAGTTTTCGGACCAAGCGTCATTGTAGATATCCATCAGCAACCGTGCTTCATCTTCGAATCGGGACATATCCAGATTGCGAAAGGAAAGGGTTGGCCACCTTTTCATTAGCAGATCCGTTCCTCGTCGAAGGCGGTCTACGTTATTCATGCGTGCGTGACCGTAGTAGGCCCACATCGTCATCACCTTTGAGAAGCCATAGTTTTCGAGATGATGTTGATAGTACTCGAAATTGTAAGGCATAAGAATGGAGGGTTGGCGATCAAATCCACCTACCAATAGGCCAGCCGTATCATTCAAAGAAGGATTAGCCGGTCCACGCATTCCGCTCAGGCCTTGGGCTTTCAACCATTGTGCTGCCGCATCTAGCAATGCGCGGGAGGTTGCTTCATCATCAATCGTTTCAAAATACCCGAAAAAACCCACGCCATCGTCATACTTGGAAAGGTGCATGCCATTTTTAATAGCTGCAATACGTCCTACTACCTGGCCCGATGTGTCTCTTGCTAGAAACAACTGCATATCGCCATGGGCAAAAAAGGCGTTTTTTTTGGGATTTGTTTGAGTAGCCGTATCCATTCGCAAAGGAGGCACCCAAAAAGGTGCATCTTTGTAGAGCTTGTACGGAAACTGAATGAATGCCCGCTTATCACGCCAGCCATTGACGGGCGTTACCTCGGGGCTTGGAGCGGACTGTGACATGTCGGGAATGATGGGTCTTCTATATGGAGAAGATAATCAGCTCGCAGTACCATTTGTACCTAATACGCCATGCTTTTTGCCGACTTTTGCGAAAGCCGCCAGGATGAAGTCTAGATCTTCATTGGTATGGGTTGCCATATATGATGTCCTGAGCAACGACTGTCCTTTGGGCACAGCAGGAGGAACGACGGCATTCACAAAGACACCCTCATCCAGGAGGTCGTGCCACATTTCCAGGCACGTTCTCATATTGTTGGCAACTACTGGAATGACTGGCGTCTGACTTGACCAAACATTGAATCCCAGCGATTTAAAACCTTCCCGCATATAGTCCGAGATTTCCCAAAGTCGATCGAGACGTTCAGGCTCTGCTTCAAGGATCTCCAGACATTTCAGTGTCGTGGCGACCGCAGATGGAGGCATAGATGCACTGAAAATATGGGCTGAGGCCGTGTGCCGAATGTACTCAATGACATTTTTGGGACCGACCACAAATCCACCGAGCGATGCAAAGCTTTTCGAAAAGGTGCCTGTTGTTAGGTGAACACGATCGGCCAAATCGAAGTGTGCTGCGCTTCCGCGACCACCGGGGCCGATGACGCCAACAGCATGTGCATCATCGAGCATGAGCGCCGCTCCAAACTCTTCTGCCAATTCAACCAGTTCTGGTACCTGAGCGACTGCCCCACTCATGGAAAAAACACCGTCCGTCACGATGAATTTACCGGCGTCAGGAGATTCTGATGCCGCTCGTTCTAAGAGCTTTCGAAGGTGAGCCATATCATCATGACGGAACCGAACTGTTTCAGCCAGTGCTACTTTCGTTCCTGCAACAATGCATGCGTGATTGTCCTTGTCTGAGAAGATGATATCGCCTTTGCTTGCCAGCGACTCAATGACCCCCTGATTGGTCATATAGCCAGTAGAGAACAGAACACAGGCGTCGGTGCCCATGAATCGAGCCAGACGTTCCTCTAGTTCAATATGTAAATCTAGCGTTCCATTCAGAAAGCGAGATCCAGTACAACCCGTACCGTAGTGCTCAATTGCGTCTTCGGCGGCCTTCTTTACCCGGGGATCAGAAAGTAATCCGAGATAATTGTTAGATCCGGCCATGATGATTTCGCGTCCTTGCATGATGGCTCTTGTGCCGTCATTCTTCTGGACTGGGCGAAAATAGGGATATAGGTCTGCTTCTTTGACCTGAGCAAAAATCCCATCTGGATCGAAATAACGATCGCATTTGTTGAAAAGACTGGGCTTTCTTGGAGGGGGAGGTGCAATCGCAGCGGCAGCGAAAGTATCTCCGGATTTGGTGTACCTGTCAGACATGTTGGACGCCCTATAAGCTGAGCTATTTCCCTGGTAACCGTACTCAAAAAGCGTGTGTGACTAGAGTCACACATTCATCTCACGCACGGGCGGTTGTGGTCCGATACGAAGATACTGCGTCAAATAAGTGAGACGCGCGTGCCCTTGTACCGTCGTCTGGACATACAAAAAACGCCCGTAAATGCAGGGTTTTCCAACGGGTTCCATCGTCTATCGCTTGGATAAACGACGATGTGCCCTGCGTTCCAGAGGAACGAGGGCTTGGAGGCGAAACCCGCCTGGTTGAGGGATAATCTGCATATTCAGATCCTCCCCAACATCAAAATCCAATAAGTGCGCACTTACAAAAGCGTCCAGCATAGCCAGACTATATACTAAGCCGATACCAACGAAAGAAAAGTCACGCGACCGACGAAAATTATTTCGCTGGGTCTCAAGAGGTCGCGAAGAAATGGTCCCAAACTCTGCTTCAATCTTGTCATAGGAAGGCTTGAATGACAATCTCGGGTTCTCTGTAATGAGTTCGGATTCTACCTGCTCTTGAAATGCTTTGTACTGGAAGGCTTCTTTATAGAGCTTGTAATCGCTGTGGTTTGCCATCGCGGAATACACTAGCCCCCCCAGCGCTCCGTAAACGAAGGGAAGCTTGACATATTGCTTGTTATAGACCTGACCCCAGCCAGGAATGGCTGCGGCGCGCCATAGCGCGCCGCGTGGAGAATGTTCGAGTTCCTTAGCGTCGGGAAGTAGGTCTCCCGAAAGCTGTTGTGCTTGAGCAATGGATGCCACCGATACGATGAGAGCGGCTACCACAAGGGAAGTGCGTAGAAGAAGACCTGTCCTCATGACGGGTACCGGCTAGCGATCAAAAAACTCGGTGATACGCTCAAGGTCATCGTCTGAATAATACTCGAGTTCAATCTTTCCGCCCTTTCCATTTGAGGAGGGTTTGATAGCTACTTTTGTACCCAGCACATTACGAATTCGGTCCGAAAATCGTCCCAGTTCAATAGTCTCAGCACTCGCTTTTTTAACCGGGGTTGCTGCGACTGCCGCGGCCTTGACGGGTTTAAGTAATTCACGTACCCGTTTTTCTACCTCTCGGACAGAAAGGTCACCAGCAACGATCTCCTCCAGAACCTGCCTCTGAATAGTTTCGTCTTCAATGGCTAGCAATGCTCGCGCATGTCCCGAAGTAAGCACCCCATCTCGCAATCCCGCCTGAATCATCGGGGGCAGCTTCAGCAATCGCAAAAAGTTGGCAACCGTTGAGCGATTTTTCCCCACTTTAGTGGCTACTTGATCTTGTGTCAAGGTACATTCGTCAATCAGTCGCTTGTAACCGAGCGCTACTTCAATAGGATTAAGTTGCTCTCGCTGTACGTTTTCTACCAGTGCCATTTCGAGCATGGCTTCGGTGTCTGCCTCTCGAATAAAAGCAGGAATTCGCGCTAAACCGACCATTTTGGCGGCTTTCAGCCGCCGTTCTCCAGAAATGAGCTCATATCGCCCTTTAAAGGACGACCGCACCGTGATCGGTTGAATGATGCCTAACTCACGAATTGATTCACTTAGTTCTCGAAGTGCTGCTTCGTCAAAATGTTCACGCGGCTGATACGGGTTGGGTGAGACTGCATTAATGTCTACTTCTGCGATGGAACCCGCTGTTCGGATCCGTTCATCGAAGTTATAGAGCTTAGTGGACTCAATTCCAGTAGCCGTGGAAGCTCCCGATTCGTCAACGTCGGGAAGCAGCGCCCCTAGACCGCGGCCAAGTGCTGATTTTTGTTTGGACATGATCGTTTGGGTTAATGCGACTCTTCGCTGGTAGAGTCAGCGGCGGCTTTGGCCAAATACGCGGAATTGGCATGTAGCACTTCTCGTGCAAGCCCAATATAGTTTCTTGAACCAGTACTCGTTGCATCGTACATCAAAACCGGTCGGCCAAAGCTTGGAGCTTCTGATAGCCTGACATTTCGTTGTACGATAGTTTGAAAAACTTTTTCTCCGAAATAACGGCGAACCTCTGAGGCTACTTGATTAGCGAGCCTTAGACGAGAATCAAACATGGTAAGTACGACGCCCTCAATCTCCAGTGCCGGATTGAGATGTTGGCGGACCAGTTTAATGGTATTGAGCAGTTGGCCTAACCCTTCCAGTGCAAAATACTCGGCCTGAACGGGAATGAGTACTGAATCTGCTGCTGTGAGCGAATTCAGCGTTAGGAGTCCTAAAGATGGAGGGCAATCGATGATAATGAAGTCGTATCGATCTCGAATAGACTGAAGGGCACGTCTGAGCATATGCTCACGATCGATGACGTCCACCATTTCAATCTCTGCGCCAACCAGGTTGATGTGGCTTGGAATGAGGGACAGAAACGGTGTTTCTGTTTCGAGCACTGCATCTTCAGTTGCGATCGTACCTATCAGAATCTCATAGGTGGAAGCCGTCACCGTTTTAGGGTCAATGCCCACTCCAGACGTTCCGTTGGCTTGTGGATCGAAATCGATCAAAAGCGTGGGATGCTCCATGGCTGCTAGCGAGGCGGCCAAGTTCACTGCCGTCGTTGTTTTACCAACGCCACCTTTCTGGTTGGCTACAGCTATGATTTTACCCATGCGTGGATTGCAGGTGAGGTTACTCGGAATGAATCGATGCAGGCGATCGCTTGTCGCCCGAAGTCGGGGTCCTAGGAATCTATGAAGACCACTCGTTTCATACTACCGAAGGGGGCTACAGGTTTTCCACAAAAAAAGGAAAGGTTGAATGGGGGATGAACCATTTGGGAGGAATAAGACGTTGATCTAGGGAGTTCAATCGAGTGTACTATGGCCCGTCAATTCATCCTGCAAACCGATGATGATCCGACTCTGGATCAGATGCAGATTCCTTATGCTGAGGAGTTGAATGCACAACAATTGGATGTGGTTACTTTCGGGACGGGGGCCTCTTTAGTCGTTGCGGGTGCGGGGACGGGTAAAACGCGGACGTTGATATATCGCGTCGCCTACCTCGTGGAGTCCGGTGTGGCACCTGAGCAGATTGTACTTCTGACGTTTACGCGAAGGGCTGCGAATGAAATGTTGAACCGCGCATCGGGTTTACTAGACGGAAGGTGCCGGCGAGTCCGTGGCGGAACGTTTCATGCATTTTGTCTCCGTATTCTGAAGCAGTACGCTTCCAAGTTGGGATTCCCCAATAACTTTACCATGCTCGATGCATCGGATTCTGCCGATGTGATCGATGTAGTCAAGACATCGTCGGGCGCTGAGTCCAAGGAAAAGCGATTCCCCAGAAAACGGACGATTCAATCTATCATTTCCTCGGCACGTAATAAGGGACGGTCCATTCAGGATGTGGTAGAAGTCAGTTATCCGCAGTTTGTTGATTTCACTCCACAGATAGAAACTATCTTTGAAGCCTATGAGACTTATAAAAAGGTGCATGGCCTCATGGATTACGATGACTTGCTACTCTACACCTTGAAACTCTTTTCTCAAGAGCCAGGTGTTCTTCGCGAAGTCGCCTCGCAGAACAGGCATGTCCTCGTGGATGAATTTCAGGACACGAATCGAGCGCAAGCGAAGCTGGTCAAGGCGTTTAGCAGTGTTTTTGGCAACGTCATGGCTGTGGGAGACGATGCGCAAAGCATCTACCGATTTCGAGGTGCCGATTTTCAAAACATTCTTTCCTTTCCGGATGAGTATGTCGGCACTCAGATTCTGCGGCTTGAACATAACTACCGCTCGACTCAACACATTCTCGATTTAGCGAATCACTTATTGGATTCGGCAAAACGTAAATACGAAAAAAGGCTCTTTACAGATCGTGCAGAGGGCGATTTACCGGCGCTGGTACCAGCGCCGGATGACCGATTTGAAAGCCGATTCGTATCCCAGATGATTTTGCAGTTCAGAGATCAGGGCATTCCGTTGACTGAGATGGCAGTCCTCTTCAGAAATGGGCACAATTCGTATGATCTTGAGGTCGAATTGAATAAGAAGAACATTCCCTTCGTCAAATTCGGAGGCTTAAAACTAGCGGAAGCTGCGCATGTTAAAGACATTCTTGCGCACTTAAAAGTGGTGGAGAACCCCCAAGACGCGATTGCGTGGAATCGTATTCTTCAATTACTAGAAGGAGTCGGTCCTAAGACAGCCGGACGCATCATTGATTGGGTAGAATCCAACGGTGGAGATCAATTTATACTTGAAGAACGTCCGTTTTCTGCCTCCTATATCGGTTCGCTGCGCGCTCTTTTTTCAACGTTGAGGGCAGTGAAGAAGGGAGAGGCTTCTTGCGCAGAGCAGTTAGAGATTATTTTGGAGTACTACGCTCCCATTCTTCGACGCGTGTATTACGAGGACTATCCCAAACGGGAGCAAGATTTGGAGCACTTTGTGGGACTTTCCCATACGTTTACCGATAGAGGGAATATGTTGTCCTCTCTAGCATTGGATCCCATTGAGTTAACTGCGATTGATCAGCAGCCCGAGGCTGATGATGAGCCTCCATTGGTCCTTTCTACTATCCACTCAGCAAAAGGGCTGGAGTTCAAGGTAGTGTTTCTTATCCACGCGCTGGACGGCGTAATTCCTTCAGGATACTCAGTAGGTGATGCGGAAGCGGTGGAAGAGGAATTGAGATTGTTATATGTGGCTGTAACCCGCGCAGCTGATCAGCTTTTCATATCTTATCCCATGGTTCAATTTCGGCAGTTTGATGGTCAGTATTTTGCCAATCCGAGTCGATTTTTGGCCAATATATCCTCAGATTTATTGGAGCCCTGTACGTTAGTGGAGCAGACTGAAAACGTGCTTCCAGCGTCAGATACCATTCAACAAATAGCCGATGGAAGCCCAAATGACGCGGGTACGGCCAATCTACCTTTCTAGAAAGTGACGGATTTAGGATACATAGCACCATTATCTCTTGGCGATGCTGAAGTCCCTGGACTGAGCATTCAGGAAATTGGTTTAAGGGAATTGGATTCTATTCGTGGAATGAATCGTCTCATTTTCAAAGAAGAGCGCGTCATCAATTCTTTTGATCGGGAAGATCTCCTCATATTAGAGGCTCGACTACATGGTATTCCCGTCGGGTTTAAAATTGGTTATCGGGAGAACAGGTACACTTTTTATAGTGCGAAGGGTGGCGTTTTGCCGGAATACCGTAGAAAAGGGATCGCTCTGGCTTTGATGAATGAAATGGTCGAAGCCGTTGAAGAAAAGGGGTATCCTGTTTTTGCCTTCGATACGTTTCCCAATATGCATCCGGGAATGACTATTCTAGCGTTGGCCCAAGGATTCCGACTTGTGAAGGCTGATTTTAATACGCTTTACAAGGAGTATCGACTTCGGTTCGAAAGACGATTGATGGAACACGACGACCTTAAAAAAGCGCGTAGATAAAGGGGGCAAGAGCAGACCCTTGCGTCAAGACAATCACTAAGCTGAGCAGTACGAGTACAATTACAATAGGCGCTAACCACAGTTTTTTGCGAATGCGCAGAAACTGCCAGAACTCAGATATGAAACGAGATTTTCCCATAATTAGCGTGCGGATTGCACGCTTAAGATAGGGATTGAATTGGATTTATTGGAGACTCTTTGAAGAGCGTGTTTTCACGCAACTACTCCCATCTCATGTCGTAAGCCCTTTTCTCCATCTGAACAGGACTAAATCCAGGTCTATTTGTGCGAACTATTTTCACTCAATTCTGGGAATCTACTCGATTCGCCCTCCTCTCCGTTTGGTCAAATAAGATGCGTGCCGTCTTGACCACACTAGGGATCATTATTGGTATCGTTTCCGTGACCGGGATGGCGACGGTGGTCAATGGAATTGAACAGGGATTTGAAAACGATATCTCGTCTCTCGGTACGGATGTGATGTACATCGAAAAGTGGCCTTGGGCGCGGGGGCCGAACACGAAGTGGTGGGAATATATCAACCGGCCCAATCTTACAGAGGACCTTGCAGATGCTTTAAATGAGCGTTCTCAATCGACCCAGCAAGCAACGGCCGTTGTAAGCACAGGTAGGAGCTTAAAATCACAGACGCAGTCCATATCCTCTGCTCGCATCAAAGGCGTCCAACCAAATTATCCGTTGGTCCATCAAGTAGATATTGAAGAGGGTTATTTTTTCAGCGATTTTGATAATGATGGTGCCCGGAACATGACCGTCATTGGGGCTTCAATCGCGGAAGAGCTTTTTCCATTTGGATCCGCGCTCGGAAAAGACTTAAGAGTTGACGGGGCAAAATATCTCGTCGTCGGAATACTGGCCAAGGAAGGTCAAGGCTCTGAAGCCAACGATTCTGGAGATTTAGAAGTCCACATTCCATTCAACACGTTCAAAAAGCAATTTGGTACTCGTTTACGCGACGTGTCTATTCAGGCTAAAGTGCTTCCAGGGTTTCTGTTGGCTGATGCCAAGGATGAGATGCGTGGTGTATTGCGAATTGCACGTAGTTTGGATGCTCAAGAAGAGGATGATTTTGAAATCAATGAACAGGAAACTCTTCGTGCCTCCATCGAGCCAATTAAGAACGCCATATTCGGAATTGGTATTGGTCTTACTTCACTCGCTCTCTTGGTGGGTGGAATAGGAGTGATGAATATCATGTTCGTGACGGTAAAAGAACGCACGCGAGAAATAGGTATACGTAAAGCCGTCGGAGCAAAAAAATACAGCATCCTCCTGCAGTTTCTGGTGGAGGCCATCGTGATTTGCATGGTTGGGGGTATCATCGGAGTTGGACTGGCCTTTCCGCTTTCCATGCTCATTGGAGCGGTTTTGCCGGCAACCCTAGACCTGGGAACGGTCGCAATGGCTTTTTTCATTTGTGTAGCGATTGGAACGGTGTTTGGTCTCGCCCCAGCGTGGTCGGCAGCAAAATCAGCGCCCATTGAGGCATTGAGGTACGAATAGTATGGGCATTGTAGAAGCGGTAAGAATGGCCTTAGAAGCACTTCGCGGACACAAGATGAGGTCGGCTTTGACGCTGCTGGGCATGGTGATTGGCGTATTTGCCATCATCGTATCGGTTACCGCGGTGAGCGTGATCGATGTGTATTTTAAAGAAAAGCTTCAGTTTTTTGGGTCCTCAACCGTTTCCATATCAAAAACGAACCTGATTCCGACTGGGAATAGAGATCGCTCTTTGAGGAACCGGCCCAACATCACGTTTGAGCAGGTTGAACGACTGGACCGGATGATGCAAATTCCAGTGACGATTAGTCCATTGAACGGATTCGACATAGGTAAAGTCGTCTTTCAGGATCGCGAAACAGAGGGAAACATCCAGGTACTCGGTTCTGATGAAGATATGCTTGCTAATTTTTCGTACGAGGTTGACGCAGGGCGTTTCTTTACCAGTGATGATGTGCAGTATGCGCGCCCAGTGTGCGTGCTGGGTTCAAACTTGGTGAAAGTTCTTTTTCCGAACGAGAATCCGATCAAAAAAATTGTCAAGGCAAGTGGTCGTCGCTGTGAAGTCATCGGTACGTTGAAAGAGAAAGGGAATCTTTTTGGATTTTCGCAGGATGATAGAATTGTCATCCCTATTACTCGTGGATTTGTGGTTTACGGGGGGACGAATCGGAACATTGATAACGTAAGTGTACGCGTTAATAATCCCGTAATGATAAATGCTGCGATCGATGAACTGACGGGTCGTTTAAGGGTTATTCGGCGGGTTGAACCGGGTGATGAAAACAACTTTGAGATTTCAACAAACGACTCCCTGCAGTCTATTTTTGATTCATTTACGGCAACGTTGACAGCCGGTGGTGCCGGTATCGGCCTGATTTCCTTATTGGCTGCAGGAATTGGAATCATGAACATTATGCTCGTCTCCGTAACAGAGCGTACGCGTGAAATTGGGATTCGAAAGTCAATAGGTGCTCGGCGCAAAGATATTTTGCGACAATTCCTACTGGAGGCTTTTTTTCTGTGCCAGGTGGGAGGGTTCATCGGAATCGTTTTGGGAGCTCTCGTTGGGAACGGAGTAGCCATTTATTTTGACATTTCTACAACCTTCCCTGTGGGCTGGGCAGTCACGGCTGTGGGAATGGTTACGGTCATAGCGCTTGTGTTCGGTGGGTATCCGGCATTTAAAGCGGCCCGGTTAAGGCCAATTGATGCCCTTCGTTGGGAGTAAACAGTTCTCCGCATTCTGTGGTAGATTGATGGTTCATCGAGGAACTCACATCGCCCCATATCTATGTCTGATCTACAGAAAGCAGCCAAACGAGCAGTAGGTAAACAAGTCGCGTCTATGATTAAATCTGGTATGAAACTAGGTTTGGGTACGGGCTCCACGGCGGCATTGGCTATTGAAGAACTGGGCATTCGTGTTAGGGAAGAAGGGCTAGATGTAACCGGAGTACCGACTTCATTCGCTTCCGAACGACTTGCTCGTCAGCATGGGATCCCGGTGTCCACGTTGGATGAAACACCCGAGTTGGATCTTGCATTCGACGGCGCGGATGAGGTAGATGCGGACATGACCTTGATTAAGGGGCGGGGTGCGGCACAGACTCGCGAAAAGATTGTAGCTGCTCAGGCCGCCAGATTTGTTGTCCTTGTGGACGAGTCCAAAATGGTTACCCGACTAGGGACCAAGTTTCCGCTTCCAGTTGAAATCGTACCGATGGCGGCAGCTCCAGTGATGAACGTCTTGCGGAGTTTGGGGGCACAGCCCGAGCTACGGATGGGTGCGAAAAAAGATGGGCCAGTGGTCAGCGATCAGGGATTGTGGATACTCGACGGCATGTTCGACGAAATAGCAGATGCTAGGCACGTGAACCAGGTATTACTGAATACACCTGGAGTAGTGGATCACGGTCTTTTCATCGATATGGCTACCGACGTGTTGATTGGGAAATCAGATGGTTCTGTTGAGCACCTTTTAAAATAGATGTTCTAGAATAGACGATCCATCATGTCCGTTAGAGACGTGAGTCCAATACACGTCAAGGACTCAAACAACTTTTTGTCGTAGCCTCGTTTTGGAATGTAGGCATGTTCAAAACCTAGACGGTACGATTCACTAAGTCGAGATTCCAATTGGGGCACGGCTCTGATTTCTCCACCTAGTCCGATTTCTCCACAGATCATCGCCTGACTATGGACCGGGACATCCCGGTAGGAAGACGCAACGGCTGCAGCGATAGCGAGGTCAGCGGCTGGTTCGGATAGTCTGAGGCCACCCGTGACGTTTACAAAGACGTCACAGCTCGAAAGCTCGAGTCCCGCTCTTTTTTCTAGTACAGCTAACAACATTTGTAAGCGTTTGGCATCAAATCCGGTGGCTGTTCGCTGCGGGTTCGAATAGGATGTTTGCGTAACTAAGGCCTGGATTTCGGCCAACATGGGCCGCGTTCCTTCCATGGAGCAGACGACTACGGATCCAGAAGAAAGCATATTACGATCCGAAAGGAACAGCTCACTGGGATTGGCGACGGGGGATAGCCCATTCGTCTGCATTTCAAAGACACCGATTTCGTTTGTAGAACCAAAGCGGTTTTTGACAGCTCTCAGAATGCGATATACGTGGTGACGATCGCCCTCTAGATACAGTACGGTGTCTACCATGTGTTCCAGGACTCTAGGACCGGCTAGCGTTCCTGATTTCGTTACATGTCCCACAATAAACGTAGAGGTACCGGTGGATTTCGCCATCTGAATGAGGGCTGCTGCACTTTCGCGCACCTGAGTCACAGAGCCAGGAGCACTTTGTAGGTCAGATCGGAAGATCGTCTGAATCGAGTCCACGATCATCAAGGCGGGCTCTTCCTCTTGAACGCATCGGATAATGGATTCAACATCCGTTTCTGCTAGCAATAGGAAGTCCTTTGACCGAATGCCCATTCGCTCAGCACGCATTTTAACTTGAGACGGGGACTCCTCTCCCGTGACGTACAAGATTTTTTTGCCTAAGACCAAGGCCCCGAGCTCCGTCATCAACGTACTTTTTCCGATACCTGGATCTCCAGCCACCAAGACGACTGATCCCTTGACGATGCCTCCCCCTAGTACTCGATCCAATTCGGAATTACCTGTAGCTAGACGTGACTCTCCACCGTCTTCCACTTCGTCGAGGGGCAGCGCTCTGGGTGCGAGGCCGCCTTTGGGCGGCCTCGCACCCATCTGATGCTTATTGGAAGAGGTCCGCTCTTCCGCAAAGGAATTCCAGGCCTGACAGGCAGGACACTGACCCATCCATCGA
>DKOG01000183.1 GCA_002469915.1 Bacteroidetes bacterium UBA7368 | reverse complement strand
TGCTTCAGCGGTGTAGGCATCCCAAGCCTCCATGTAGCGCTTTCCATTTTCGAAGGAACCACGGAGGACCTGTTCTACGCCCATACGAGTAGCCGGCACGATCGCGCCTGTACCACCGCTTCCTCTGTTGCCATGGACTCGGGTAGGATTTTCTCCGAGCGCGAACTTAATGGTGCGAGGTGCACCTTCAAATCGCACATCGTCGGGATCCTTCGTTCCAAAACGGTGCTTTATGGTTTCATTTTGACCCCCGATGACATTTGCTGATCCATGCATGGTGTGTGAAGTGGTCACTCCGCCCGCCAAAGCTCGGTAAATGCCGAGGTGATACGGGTTCACGACATCCTCCATCGAAACCTCTGCCGTTACCGGACTGGATCCCTCGTTAACACTGGTTAGAGCAATGTGTGAGTGAGCGTCAATAATGCCAGGCATCAGGTATTTTCCTGTCGCATCGACTTCCGTAATGCCTCGCGGTGCTCGAATGTTAGAGCCAATCTCTGTGATTATGCCTCCTGACACAAGAACGTCTGTATTCTCAAGATCTCCGTCGGTGATGGTCAGCACGGTAGCGTTCCGGAAAAGCACATCTTGTGCTGAAACCGAACCCGCCAAGAGAAAAACAAGAGCAGCGCAGATAAGTGTAAATCTATTCATGATTACTGCCCCCGACGACGTGATGAAGGAGCGTCGTCTTTTTTTGTTTTAGTATCGTATTCGAACTTGTGTCCGTCTACAAATACATATTTGATAGTGGTGTCATCTTCGAAGAGCGCACCCGATGTTACAATGACATTTGCCATTTTTCCGGCGTCCAGCGTGCCCATACTGGCTGAAAGGCCAAGGATATTAGCCGCATTGACCGTCAGAGCAGCGAGCGCTGCATCCGACGAGAGTCCGCCTTCCACAAACGATTTCAGGTTAGTAGAAAGGTCTTTAGAATCAACACCGTAGGAAGTGAATGCAAATGGAATACCCGCTTCAGCATACATTTTCGGCATTTCCACGTACTTCTGCCGCGTAACTAGCTGTTTAGCTTCCAAATTCCGCTTTTCAGCTTCAACATCACGAAAAGTCGCTGTTCGAGTCTCATCGGTGTAAGAAGCTAGTATTTGATCCAGGGAATCAGATTTGATTTCTGCAGCCCACTTGGGTTTGTCGGGCAGTCCCATCGTAAGGGCCACAGGGTTTCCCGAAGTTTTGATTTTGTCGATCGTGTCAAACCCTTCTGAGAGACCGGTAAGAACCATTGTTAACCCCAACTCCGTTTTAAGTGTTAGGGCCCTGTACACCTCAAGAGCATTGGTTGTATGAGCAAAAACAGGTTTTTCATCGGCGATGACCGGGAAAAAAGCAGTATGCACAATATCAGCGGGTGGTCGAGCCATTCCGGCTGGATCACTGGCATACATTTGCTCTAAGCGTAATCGCCTTGATGACTCTTTGTGTAGTTGTCTGAACTTGGCCATGATTCCCATAGGCGTTCCAGGATACACGCCTCGGGCTCCAGAGAACTGAAAGGCCATCGAGACGTCATTCCGAATGATCATGGCATCGGCATTTTTTCCATGCAGCAAGGCCACTGCACCGCTTCCTGGCAACATATTACCATGAGGAACCGTGTGCACGGTGGTAAAACCAAGCTTTCGATGGGCATCGACAGATTTGTCTGATGGATTTAGCAGGGTTCTGACCTGCTTTTCTGGCGTGATGCCGGCTCGTTCGTAGGTGGGATTGCTCGTATCAGCAACCGGAGCCATTGGAGTCCGCTCAGGCGCTGCTACACCTACTCGCGATAAAGCATCAATAAATCCCGCGTAAACGGTCATTCCGCTTCCATCAATGATAATTGCGTCGTAGGGAACGGTGGCTCGGCGACCAACAGATTCGATGACGCCATCGCGAAACACGATCGTTCCGGAATCGATAACTCTGCCTGGCGCCTGAACAATTCGGGCGCCCTCAATGGCATAGGTGGTGGAGACGGTGGGAATGTCCGCGCTGTCTTTTTGAGCGTGTACGCTGGTTGGACAAAGTCCAGTGATCAGCAAGATTGCTCCAAAAAACAGCATACAGGATCGTTTAGCCTGGAAGCTGTGCATAATGAATGCCAGATAGTCTGCAAAATGGGAAGGACGGGGCGAACAATGTACTTCCGTGCCTTAAGCCTAGCAAACTGAATCGGGGCGTCTCGCCCTTAGGGGATTAGGCTTCAGCAGACCAGCCGTCCACGACTCCCAAAATTACCACGTTGGCAGGTACATCCTTTCCGTTCATCAGTTGTTTTACGATAGAGCCTTCTTTGGCAACAAGCACGGTATCTCCCATTCCTGCGCCATATCCAGGATCAATGGCTAGCATATCAATATCACCATCGAAATCACCGATCGTATCGATTGGATGAACGATAAGCAGCTTCCCGTCTCTGAAGGTGACATCCTTGCGAGAAGCAACTATAGTTCCGGTGACTTTGCAGAGGATCATACCAAGTGGGATGTAAAAGTGGGCGTGTGGCGGGATGGAATGTAGGAAAAAATGACTCGCTGAGAAGGGTCAAAAAGCTGGCAGGTACGCTTAGATCCGAACTTTTTTGAGGGCTTTTGCACACCCTATTCGGTGTATGGTCCATAACATGTTTGCAAAAGGATTACATATTTAATGTGGTATTTAGTTAGATATTTGTTATCATCGAGTCCCCGTTAACCGGGCAGGCGGTTACAATATCGCCTATTCGGTCATATATAAAGGATATATAAGAGTACAAGTTTACTTGTAAATAAGTTCTCGGAATAACCATATGTATCTAACAAAAGGCATAGACGCGATTGCGACCATCACAGAACTTCGTTCCAACACAAGCGAGCTTCTGGAGTATGCAAAGGAAACCGACAAGGGTATCCTGATACAGAAAAACAACAATCCGTACGCCGTTCTCATCAGCTACGAGCTGTATGAGAAGTTGCTTGCTTCAGACATGGCCCAGAAGAAAAAGAAGGGTAAATAAGCTGGAAACCCTGCTTCCAGGCGTGTATTGAGCAACACATCCCACTTGGGGCGCTGGCCGAAGGCCAGCGCCCCTTTCTTTTTGGGTCTACTTAATCAGATGGGATAATTCGTCCACCCGACGCACAATCGTTTCGCGGTCCATGGTCCGATAGACCTCAGGAAGCAGCGACCTACTGGTACACTCGAGTACGGCAACCAGGGTTTGTAATTCCACCTCGAGCGGATAGGTTGGTGGCATGAAATCATCCACTACTTCCTGCAGAATCCGTTGGTTGACTTTGCCTTTAGTGCGTCCATCCGAGGCCGCCCGAAACTTGGCTCGAGTCAGCAACGCTTCCATATCTGCACCAGAGAAAGTGCGTTCTCCATTTAGCAAGGCATCCGGCACCTCACTCATTTTGACGTGTACGTTGGTGCGCTTGAGCATGACCGTGAGCAGTTCCTCTCGTTCTTCCCTCGTTGAGGGGTAGAACAAGGCGATGTGTTCTTCGGCCCGTCCCTGGCGCTTCAAGTCAACGGGCATGTAATCAGGGCGAGCGGTAACCAGAAACCAGATTACACGGCCCCTATTCTTGGAGTTGGACATGAACTGCGCAATCTGACCAAATACGCGTTTAGAAACTCCCGAGTCACCTCCTGCATCGCGGTTTCCAAGGGCGGCGTCCGCCTCGTCAATCATGACGGCTACGGGCGTCATGGCTTGAAGCAAGGTTAGAATCTTTTCCAGATTGGCTTCCGTTTGGCCCTGCCATTGAGAACGGAAGTTTTTCAATTTAACCATCGGGATTCCAATCTCGCCGGCGAAACACATGATGGAAAAGGTTTTACCTGTCCCAACGGGACCGCTCACGAGATAGCCCATTGGCATCACATCCGAACGGCCTGATTTTAGGGCCTTTGCTGCGTCTCGTAGATGTGCCTTCGCTTCACTATGTCCGGCCACCATATCCAGGGAAAGATCTGTCTCCATGAATTCAAGCATGCCGTATGCTTCAGCTTCAATAAACTCCTTCTTCATGGAAGACAGCACTTCGTAGGTCAGTGCTGTACGATTCTCAATGACATCGGCGATGATGGATCGGAGTTGAATGAATCCCAATCCGGCTGTGTTCGAGGCCAATGCACTGGCTTCTACTTCAGAATGCTGGGCCCACTCGCCCTGGAGCTCTTCCAGGTATGAGTCCACGTAGGTACGACGCGCCTCTTCATCTGGAATGGGGATTTGAATCTCAGCTGTATATGGGCTTTGAACAATCTGCTGATTCAGTTCACTCAAATTCTGGGTTATCAGGGTAACTGTAAAGTCGCTGCTCAGGAAGAGGGGATCGTGTGCCCATTTCTGAAGAAAGACCAAAGCATTTCGATCTCCTTCTGAGTACATGGATGCTTCGGCCATTGGAATGACGGTCTCTGCATAATCAATAATACAGGCAATGCGCTTTCCATCTGCGAGCCGCAGGCGGAAGTAGTTTTGCAAGACAGCCAGAACCCGAACCGGGTCCTTCGGTAGTTTTTTCGCGTAGTCGGTACCAAAAATGGTGTCGTATCCGGAAAGTGCCCGGTTAAAGTCCTTTTGGGATTCTTTGTCCGCGAAGTGAATTCCGCTCGACCGATCATAGAACAAAACGATGTCCCGTGAAGCAAATAGCTCATCTACCAGGAACTCGTGCAGAGAGACATATTCACTCTTCCCATCATCGCCGCCTGCAGCAACCAAGTCCCTGACGTTTCCATAAATGATGAACTGGGTTAACGTTTTGGTGAAGTACTTTCGCGCGAAGTCTTTAGCCCAGTCTGGGTAGTGAGCCGTGTATTGATCCAGCAGGGAAGGTCCGGCAGGGGAGGGCACATCCAGGGATGGCGTTTTGTCATCCGACTTGATGGGTGAGCCACTCACCTGAGTGCCCTCAGTCTGGATATCTGATGCCACAGCTTCTTCTGCCGGCGTTTCTTTTTTGTCTGGGGTTTCCGCCATGATTGCGATCGTCTTCCGAAAATGAGATGTTTAACGGGCGCAATATACGGAAGACCCCCGCCCGGAAGTTTCATCCGGACGGGGGTCACATAAAACAAAAAAGAGCCGATGTGTTAGGCGATCGTTACTTCGTCGTTAAGGTAGACGTCTTGAATCGTGTTCAGGATTCCAATGCCATCCTTCATGGGACGCTGGAATGCTTTACGACCTGAAATCAATCCCATTCCACCGGCACGCTTGTTAATCACGGCAGTGCGTACGGCTTGCTGAAGATCGTTCGATCCGGAGGCGCCACCTGAGTTGATGAGTCCTGCGCGGCCCATATACCCATTCGCTACCTGATAGCGGGTCAAATCAATAGGGTGGTCACTTGAGAGCTCGGTGTAAATACGCTCGTCAAGTTTTCCGTAGGAGGAGTTACCAGAATTCAGTGCTTTGTAGCCGCCGTTCTGCTCAGGCTGTTTTTGCTTGAGAATATCGGCTTCAATAGTGGCACCAATGTGGTTAGCCTGTCCCGTTAGGTCAGCACTCGATTCGTGGTTAACACCATCAACTTTGAATCCGCTGTTTCGCATGTAGCACCATAGGATGGTCATCAATCCCAGCTCGTGGGCCATCGCAAAAGCTTCGGTAACTTCTTCTAACTGCCGATTTGAGTCGTCTGATCCGAAATAGATCGTTGCACCCACTCCAACGCAACCCATATTCCAGGCTTCTTCGATGCGTGCAAACAGGATCTGATCAAACGTGTTTGGATGGGTCAAGAGTTCATTGTGATTGAACTTCATGATCATCGGAATCTTGTGAGCGTATTTACGCGCAATAGATCCTAGCACGCCATATGTGGATGCTACACCGTTGCAACCGCCTTCGATAGCCAATTCAACAATATTAGAAGGATCGAAATACATCGGGTTTTTGGCGAAGGAGGCTCCACCGGCGTGTTCAATTCCTTGATCCACTGGCAGGATGGATACATATCCCGTTCCGCCCAATCGGCCGTGTCCGTAGAGACGCTGAAGGGAATTAAGCGTAGGAATATTACGGTCCGAGTCTTTCCAGACACGATCCACAAAATCAGGTCCCGGCAAATGCAGGAGAGACTTATCGATCGTTGAGCAGGAGTGATCCAGAAGATGGGATGCTTCGTCACCCAGAATATCGGCAACGTTGGTGGTATTCATTTCAGCCATAATGTGCGATCGGTAAAGTTGAAAACGCGGAGTAATTGGATCTTAGAAAAACCCTAGCCCACAGTTTAGGCTTTATCCTTGCGCGTGGCAACCCGACAACCGGCTGGAATCGCTTCCAGATCGTTGAAGAAGTCGGGAATCCGTGATCCAAGATACGCTGACATCAAAATCCCCTTCGATCCAAGACCTGTGAAGAACCATACGCGATCAGATTCAGGTAGCGGCCCAATCATGGGAAGACGCGTTCCCGGTACGGTGACTCGGATGGACGCAGTGTGAGTAACAATGTCCGGATCCCCTAAATCGGGTAGCATCGTTCTAGCGTGATTTAAAATTTCTTGAGCCCCGGCTTCAGTAGGGCCCGATTCGGTCCACGAATGCTCAAAGGTAGAACCGATTCCGAGCGTATCTCCCTCGTCTACCACATAGCCAAACCCACTGAGAGGCATTATTTCAGGCGGAAGAGAAGCGGGGCGTCGGATTTGCAACCGCTGTCCTTTTATAGGGTGTAGGTATAAATGGCTGGTTTTGGGGTGATGTACGAGATCCAAACCAGTTGCCAACAAAAGACGCGTACAGTCAACGGTTTCTCCGTTTGAAAGATGAACAGATACATACTTGGCATGCTCAGTCCAATCTTCGACAGAACAGGATTCCATCACGGGCACGTTTCCAATCCACTCCCGGCAAAGATCACCCATATTGGTTCCAAAGCCATGTTTTGCTAGAATCAGGCCATACGGTGCAGCCAAATAGGGGTATCGCTCAAGGGCATCGGTCGGCCCGATCCACTCAGCGAGGTCCGCGTTTTTTGTTGCTGAGTCCAAGAAGTAGTCGGCCTGTTCTTGGGTCCGTGCGGGCCGGAGGAGGCCGCCAGGAGGAGGATTGAGTTGCTGCAAGGCCTCTCGCACCTGCCATACCGGCCGACCTTTCCTAGACATCATAGGATTGACCATACCTGATCCACTACCTGAAGCTCCTGAGGCGACGGTATGGCGATCAACTAAGAGTACGCGGTATCCGGCGCGCGCGAGAGCGCGCGCCGAGGAGNNGAGGAGGCGCCGGCTAAGCCGGCGCCTCCAATTAAGACATCAAAAGAAGGGGCCATTGTATGGAAGGATCAATCAAATCGGTACACTGTTGGAAAGGTCAGGTTCTCTCAGAAGAACGATGCTTTTCCAAAGGTATTAGAAATGCAAAAATAAATAAAGACATATTTGTCCCAAATCTGTCTCTGACAAAGCGTATCTTAGAGAACTGAAAACGTTTTCATATGTTTTTCTGTTTGTAATTGGCCGCCTCCAAGGTCCTCTTTCCGAGCAATGCCTTGGAAGGGCCAAATAAGTATCCTCCTCCGGTTCAAAGGTCTAGCAAGATCTAACTAATAACGAGCTAAACAAACTCTACTTG
>DKOG01000176.1 GCA_002469915.1 Bacteroidetes bacterium UBA7368 | reverse complement strand
GGTAGGCGCTGGAGTTGTATCCAAGATCCTCGACTAGTCTAATCGGGAATCATTCTTTGGCAGACTGGCCTATGGCTATTCTCTCGAAGGATCGAAAAATCGCATGATGCCGGAGGTCTTATTGGGCCTCCGGCAGTTGTGCATACGGGCGTAGCTCAATTGGCAGANNGGGTCTCGAGCAATTCTATCCTGAGTGTTTTGCGCAAGCAGCTAGGCCAGTAGCTCAATTGGCAGAGCAGCGGTCTCCAAAACCGCAGGCTGTAGGTTCGAGTCCTACCGCCCGTGCAAAACGCACCTGATTTGATCGAAATCAGATGATGTGCGTATACCTATTGAAAGAAAAGGTGAGTAATGGCTAAGATTGGAAACTACCTCGAAGAGGTCGGCAAGGAAATGCGCAAGGTCACATGGCCTACGCAGAAAGAATTGATCAGTCATACGGTCGTCACAATCGTGGCTACTATCGTGATATCACTCTTTATTTTCGGAACCGACCGGATTATCAGTACAGTACTGGAAGTCATCTACGGCTAGTCGGACGACTGACTGATTACATTTAAAGGGTATCTATGGAAACCGCAAAATCAAATACGATTCGGAAGTGGTACGTGCTACGTACATTTTCCGGTCATGAGAAAAAGGTCAAAGAGTATCTCGAGCAAGAACTCGAGCGACTTGGATTAACGGACAAGCTTCCGGAAATCATGATTCCCACGGAGACCGTCTTTGAAATGCGAGGTGGGAAAAAGCGCACCCGGGAG
This sequence comes from Bacteroidetes bacterium UBA7368, assembly GCA_002469915.1. GTDB lineage: Bacteria > Bacteroidota > Rhodothermia > Rhodothermales > UBA10348 > UBA10348. The sequence goes on along the minus strand of DKOG01000176.1, from coordinate 4,312 downwards.
AAAAACTTCTTCCCTGGATATATTTTGCTGAACGCACTTCTGGACAAAGAAGTCAAGCATATTATCTCTGGCGTCCCCTCGGTGGTAGGTTTCCTAACTACAGGAGACGAACCTACAGCGCTTCGTCCGGATGAAGTAAATCGCATCTTGGGCAAAATTGATGAAGTACGGGAGATGGGTGAACAGCCTGAGATTCCGTTCAAATCTGGAGATGCCATTAAAGTCGTCGATGGCCCATTCAACAACTTCAATGGAGTTGTCGAAGAAGTCTACCCAGACAAAATGAAAGTCCGGGTCATGGTTTCCATCTTCGGCCGGAAAACGCCTCTGGAACTGGATTACCTGCAGGTAGAGCACGAAGCATAGGCCTTCGATGTAAATTCACGCAATGTGAGCCTTGCGCGGGAACTCCAACTTATGCAAGCGGTAATTAATCGGCTTGCGCATTTTAGCACTAAAACAATGGCGGGAGCCGATTAAACTCGGCGTTTGAACCGCGTTTACGTATGGCAAAAAAGATCGACGGCTACATCAAGCTCCAGATCCGTGCTGGTCAGGCTAGCCCTGCACCTCCAATCGGACCTGCCCTTGGTCAAAAAGGCGTCAACATCATGGAATTCTGCAAGGCGTTCAACGCCGCAACGCAGGATAGAATGGGACTCATCCTTCCGGTCGTTATTACCGTGTTTGCGGATAAGTCCTTCACCTTCATCGTCAAAAGTCCTCCTGCAGCTGTTCTTTTGAAGGCAGCAGCGAAGATTAAATCTGGCGCAGCTGATCCTCTTCGCGAAAACGTTGGGTCGGTAACCTGGGCTCAGTGCCGGGATATCGCCGAGCAGAAGATGGAAGACCTCAATGCATTTGATCTGGACCAGGGCGCGCGAATGATCGCGGGTACTGCCAGATCTATGGGCATTAAAGTCAAAGGCGCACCAGTTGCATAGCGATTGGTTTCGGGGCTGATCGATTGATCATTCCTCTGAACAAACAAAAACTTGCGGGAGCCTGACTCATAATTTCAGGCGTTTGTACCGCACAGATCACTTCCAAACATGGCCAAGAAAGGAAAACGCTACCGCGCTGCTCTTGATTTGATTGCGTCCACAGAAGGACCAATTGATGTGAGTACAGCCTGCGGACTGCTGAAGCAGTCCGGTACAGCGAAGTTTGACGAGTCCGTTGATCTGGATGTCCGTCTAGGAGTCGACCCACGCCACGCAGACCAGATGGTCCGCGGTACGGTTGCTCTCCCACACGGAACCGGAAAAGACGTTCGTGTCCTCGTTCTAGCGAACGAAGGTAAACAGCAAGAAGCTCGCGATGCCGGTGCCGATCATGTCGGACTCGATGACATGGCAACCAAAATTCAGAAAGAAGGCTGGACAGACTTCGATGTGGTTATTGCCACTCCGGATGTCATGGCCGTAGTGGGCCGTCTGGGTCGCGTCCTGGGACCCCGTGGTCTCATGCCGAATCCCAAGTCCGGTACCGTGACTATGGATCTTGCTGCAGCAATTGCCGAAGTAAAGGCCGGAAAGATTGATTTCCGTGTCGATAAAGCAGGCATTTTGCACACCGCAATTGGGAAAGCGTCATTTTCTGCAGATCAACTAGCAGAGAATGCCGAAGCCTTCCTTAGAGAAATCGTGCGCCTGCGTCCAGCAGCCGCCAAAGGCACCTACGTGCGCTCCATCACCATTTCGACCACCATGGGCCCTGGAATTGCTCTGGATCGAAGTGAAGTGTTGTCAGCTTTACGCTAAGTGTCCCTTCTGAAACGATAAAAGCAGAGTCAGTATCATGGCAATGACCAAAACACAGAAGGCGGCGACTGTAGATCAGCTTGTAGAAAAGCTAGAGCAAACGCCGACCGTCTACCTAACCAACTTTTCCGGCCTCACCGTGGAGCAAGCTACTGAGCTTCGTTCCAAGTTTCGTGAAGCAGGAGTAGAGTACAAAGTTATCAAAAACACCATGTTGCGTCTCGCAATGGAGCGCATTGGTGGATATGATGAACTGTTCGATCACCTTCATGGCCCTACGGCTGTAGCGTTTTCTGAAGAGCCTTCCGCTCCAGGACGTGTGATCAAAAAATATCTGAGTGATAACAAAAGTGAACTTCCTGAACTGAAGGGTGCACACGTAGAAGGTGCAGTCTATCACGCGGATGCACTTGAAGTACTCGCCAGTCTCAAGTCCAAAGATGAGCTTATTGGCGAAATCATTGGATTGCTGCAGTCTCCGATGAAAACAATCATCAGTGGCCTGCAGGCCCAGGGTGGCAACCTCGTGGGAGCCATTCAGACAATCGCAGACAAAGCCGAGGCTTAATCTGGAATTGTGTATCGGCTGGGCAAATTGCTCAGCTGTTTTCCGGCAACGGAAATCCTCACCCTTAATATTGCAGTCCAGCCTTTGGGCTTAGACAACTGCAGGAATACGGAGAAATAACATGGCAGATATCAATAAAATTGCAGAAACCCTGGTTGGCCTTACAATCAAGGAAGCAAACGACCTTGCTCAGGTTCTCAAAGACGAATACGGCATCGAGCCTGCTGCTGCAGCTGTAGCAGTTGCAGGACCGGCTGCTGGTGGTGGTGGCGATGCTGCTGAAGAGCAGACCGAATTTGACGTGATCCTCAAGTCACCTGGTGACAAGAAGATCAACGTGATTAAGGAAGTTCGTGCGATCACTGGTCTTGGTCTGAAAGAAGCTAAAGAAATGGTAGACAGTGCACCGTCAACCGTTAAAGAAGCTGCTACTAAAGACGAAGCTGACGATCTGAAAACAAGGCTTGAAGGAGCAGGTGCAGAAGTAGAACTCAAATAAGAGTACTACGATGCAGTCTCTCTTTTAGACTGAAGCCGAAGGACCTAGCCGGCCCCGTTTTTCGGGGCCGGCTTTCGGCGTCTCAAAACAGGTCATTAAACAGGCCTTTCACGGCCCTTCACAACCCTTAACGGTAACTGACCAGACTATGCCCAACGTCAAGAGTCAAGCCGTGCGCTCCACGTTCGCGCGCATCAAGACTATCCGAGATTATCCAGATTTTCTGGATATCCAGCTGAAGTCCTTCCACGACTTCATTCAAGATCATATTCCGCCAGAAGAGCGAGTAAATCTTGGCCTGCAGGGAGTGTTCTCAGAACATTTCCCTATTCAGGATAGCCGCGAACGCTACACTTTGGAATTCATCCAGTTTAATCTGGACGCTCCAAAGCATTCTGTACAGGAGTGCATCGCTCAAGGATTGTCCTATTCTGTCCCCCTAAAAGCGAAACTTCGTCTTTCTAGTAAGGAAGATGAGGATGAAGATGAGGCGGAAGAAGCTATTGAACAGGAAGTGTACCTCGGTAACCTCCCTTTCATGACCGAACGCGGTACGTTCGTGATCAATGGCGCCGAGCGTGTCGTTGTTTCGCAGCTTCATCGTAGTCCCGGTGTATTCTTCGGCCAAAGTGTTCACCCGAACGGGACCGATCTCTATTCAGCCCGCGTAATTCCATTTCGTGGTTCTTGGATCGAGTTTTCAACTGATGTTGGAAACATGATGTGGGCCTACATCGACAGGAAGAAAAAGCTACCTGTTACGACGCTACTTCGTGCGCTGGGATATTCCAGTAACGAAGAGATCGTAAAGCTTTTCGATCTTGCCGATACAGTAACGGTTAAGACCAAAGCAGCTTTCAAAAAAGCTATTGGTCGCACCCTCGCCGCCAGTATTTCTGTCGAGCGGGTAACCGAGATTGTTGACGAGGATACTGGAGAGGTTATTGAAGAGCGCATTGAACGCGAGGTGATTCTTCCTGCACAGCATGAGCTGACGGAAGATGATCATGAGAAGTTGAAAGAAGTAGAGATGTATCAGATCCATCTCGTTCGCATTGAAAGCGACGATGATTCTCTGGACAAAACTACGCTTCTCAATACGCTGAAGCGTGACCCTACCCATTCGGAAAAAGAAGCTCTCGAGTACCTGTACATGCAGTTGCGTGGGACCGAAGCTCCGGATCAGGAAACGGCGCGTGGAGTACTCGAGCGTCTGTTTTTCAGTGAGAAAAGATACGATCTTGGCGAAGTAGGCCGTTATCGTATTAATGCACGTCTGCGCCTGAAAGGTGACCCAACTTTGGTCACTCTTTCCCGTGAAGACATAATTGCCATCATCACTGAGCTAATCAGTTTACAGAACGGCAAAAGCAACGTTGACGACATCGACCATTTGGGCAATCGTCGTGTGCGAACCGTTGGTGAGCAGCTTGCTGCTCAGTTCTCATTGGGACTTGCCCGAATGGAACGCACCATCAAGGA
>DKOG01000164.1 GCA_002469915.1 Bacteroidetes bacterium UBA7368 | reverse complement strand
GTTGAACGCGTATTCTTATGCGGTAGTCGTTCTTATGTCCGAGGTCAGGTACGAGCTTTCAGAAGATCGGTTGAACGCGTATTCTTATGCGGTAGACGTTAACCCAGAGTATGAAGGTTTCCCGTCAGATCAATTTGGCCTCCGTCGGCGCCTTCGTGACATGTTAAGGGATGAAGGACTTCGGGTGTTTAAACAAAATGATGCACTTCAATTAAATGAAGAGGATAAATCCAAGTTGTTGGTTGCTGGGATCGACTACAATCTAGAGTCTGACGGTAGGGGCGGGACCTTTGGTACGGTAACAATTACGATGTGGGATGCTCTCACAAATCAATCGATCTACTCGTCCACACGAGTCCAAAGGTTAGCATCAAATGAGTTTCGACCCAACGACAGAACCGGGGATCTGGAAATTCTAAAAGGGGCTCTAAAAAATGCTTTTTCTGTATTCAAAGCCTCGTACGGGCCATCAGCCGAATAAAACAAGGCTTTGCGAGTTCTCTCACGGTACCGGATTTGGCGAAAGAAGTAGGTATGAGTTCGTCCTTGTTCTATGCGCAGTTCAAAAACCTGACATCAACAACACCGCTCCAATATCAAAAAGATTTACGGCTCATTGAGGCCCGCAGGATGCTTGTCAGTGAAGGCACTACTGTCTCAGACACCGCATTCAGGATTGGATATGAAAGCCCGACACAATTCAGCCGCGAATACTCTCGCAAGTACGGTGAATCGCCTTTAAACACGAAATCGAAAATCGCCAAATTTAGCACGGCCGTATAACAAGCGCATGTTGCGGGCTCGGCTGGCCTTGATATTTTGTTTGAAACAGCTACCTTTTGGAAGGCGAGTGAGCTGCTCGCCGCAAATCCGCCAGCCGTTATGAAGCCACAAGACCATGCGTGAAAACCTGAAATCGAAACTCACATTTCCGATAGTGAGCACGTACTCGCGCAGGGACGCTCTCAAACTTGGAATTGGAAGCGTAGCAGCACTGGGACTGCCTGGCTGCACCTTCAGTGAAAGAGATGAAAGTAAGCGAACGGAAATCCAACTTTCGAGCGGAATACGAGCCGATTCCGACGAATGGATATCAGTTCGTTCACATTTTAATCTGCTCCCGAGCATTTCTTATCTCAATAACTCCAGCATCGGCGTTCCGCCGGGCGCCGTGATCGAGGCTGTTGCTTCCGGATACGGTATGATGTCAGAGGATCCGATCCGCGGCAAGCACAATTTACAAGACCTGATAACCGATTCTGTTCTCCCTTCTTTGGGGCGTTTTTTCAACGCTTCCACCAAAGAGATTACACTGACAAGAAATGCGTCTGTCGCACTTCATCTCCAGGCGGTTGGATTGGTTCTGGCTGGCGATGATGAAGTAGTCATAACAACGCAAGAACACCCCGCAGGCAGAAATCCTTGGTCGTTTCGAGCTGAGAGGCATGGAATTAATGTCAGGGAAGTTTTTATTCCCAGTCCGTTGCCACCAGATGATGAGATTTTGAATCTTTTTGACCAAGCGGTAGGCCCCAATACAAAGGCGATTGCATTTTGTCACGTCACGCGTGGTGGACATCTTTATCCGGTAAAACGGCTTTGTGATTTTGCTAAATCGCGTAACATCGTTTCACTTGTTGACGGGGCACAGGCAGTTGGTCAATTCAAAGTGGATCTTCATGATCTCGGATGTGACGCCTATTCTGCGAGTCTACACAAGTGGATATTGGCACCGGCTGGGTCAGGAATGTTGTACATAAAAGGTGCTTCCAGAAACCGTTTCCGCTCTTCTTTCGAGCCGAAAGCAGGCTCACTTCACTACGGTGTTCCCGGAACTGCTGATTTTCCCATTCGCGCTTCTATTGCAAGCGCTATTGAATTTGTTGAAGGAGTTGGCATTGAAAACATTGAAAGGAGATGTCGTTTCCTTTCTGATCATCTGAAAAAGATTCTTTCTGGCGAAGCGCGTGTAACAATTTTGTCGGGCACCAATAGCCAATCAGCTCCCGGAAGCACAATATTCGAGATCGACGGATTGGATGCTATTGAAGCAGTCGACATCCTGGCTAAGCGGGCATCTATTCACATCGATGAGCATCAGCGAGATGGTCACAATGCAATCAGAATATCAACTCACATATATAACAGCTTAGAGGAAATCGATGCTGCTGTTGAACAACTCCTGTCTGTGAGGAATTTGTAGGTGGCTTCATAACAAGCGCATGTTGCGGGCTCGCACGACTGGCTGAGTTGGTCTGAAACAGTTACTTTCTGGAAGGTGAGCGAATGCTCGCCGCAAATCCGCCAGCCGTTCAAAACGACGTTTCTTAGAGTGTATCCTTAACCGCAACCTTAACCTCACGGAATATAAGAGAGCCTTGCCGAAGGCAAATTTATACGAAGCAGTATTCCTGCCAAATAGGATAAGAGCGCGCCAACGGTCTTGGCTAGTGCTATTTGGATGGTAGAAGCTGGACATATTGATATATTACAACCTGAAAGAGAGATAGTCATTTTTCCCAAGGTCGCGCGCGCCTCAGAAGGGAGTACCATGCAATTTTCAGTACCGCTTTGCACCCTCTCAATCATTTTTGTTAGTCTTGTCAATTCGTACCCAAGATCCTATCTGATTTTTATAAGAGTTTTTCTGCTCGTACCTGACTGTCCGTCAATGTGAACGGAATACATCGCAGGTGACAGATGGGACAAGGTAATCGTGTTTACACCTTCTGAGGCTTCATATGAGCCTACAGAGCGCCCAAAGACATCATAGATGGTGATGTTCGTTGTGCCTGTTCGAAGCCCTTTAAGATTAAACGAGACAGAATCTCTGGCAGGATTTGGATAGAGGTAACCGACCTCAAACTCGACCGGTATTGACTCCTCTGCCTTCTTTGGACTACTATCAGTTTTTCTTGTACTTTTTAATAAATAAACAAATCAATTATGAAATACTTATATACAATTTCAGCATTCGCATTGGCATTGGCTCTAATTACATCATGTAATGCTCCAATTCAAGATAACGGAGAGCCAGAAGGCCCACATACTTCAATAGAATGGCAAATTTGGGCGTATTCTACAGCTGCTCCTGACTACATTGCTGAAAATGCAACTGTTTTTGATGGTCCTGGTGGAAACCTACTTAGAGAAGGAACTAATGGCTGGACTTGTTTGCCGGCAAATCCAAGGGGAATGTCTGATCCAGAAAATGGATGGATAGATCCTCACGACGCAATGCCAGCATGTGGTGATGGAGAATTTTTTAAATGGGTTGGGGCATACTTTGCAGGGGAAACTCCCGTAATGGAGAAAGATGGATTCGCATGGATGCTGCATGGTGATATGGGAGAGGACAATACAACTCCTATGGTTATAAATAAGGAAGATGCTGCTCCTGGACACTGGATTGAGTCTGGGCCTCATCTAATGATGATGCCAAAAGATCCAAGTTCATTGGAAGGAATGACATCAGACTTTAACTCAGGTGCACCTTATGTGATGTTTGTTGATACTCCATATGCACATGTCATGTATCCTGTTCAGGATTATTACAAGCATACTAAAGAATAATATTTTTCCGGTGGTGAAGGTATTCCTATCTGTTGAGGCATGAAATTTATTTCTTTAATCTCTTAATCCACCGAATCTAAAGAAAGAGGTTTCCCAGATCTTCTTGTAGCCAAACTCCTCGCGAGTGAAGTTCTCTACGTATTTCAATATCCGCCGTTCGCTCTTTCCTTTTCGCTTTTCAAATTCGACCGTCTTTAACCAGTCCGGATTGTTCGTACCTAGATTTGCCCCGGTATCCCTTATGTCTTGCGCTAAACGGTTGCGCTCATCCGTGTGACAATTGTGTTCATCTACGGCAAGCGTTTCCCGAAAGTACCATGACAAAACTTAAATCTGCTGTTTTAATCCTTCTTGTCGGTTTAATCATGCCGACAAATACACTGGGTCAGATTCAAGTAGTTAACGGAATTGATTACAGGCCCGATGAGGAGATTGCTAAAGGCCGTGATCTACTCGATATCTACATGCCTTCCGGCGCTTCTCGTGTACCCGTGATTGTTTATTTCCACGGAGGAGCGCTTATGAACGGTGACAGAGTCGACAATGAGGCCATTGGTACCAGGATTGCGAGCTTAGGTATTGGATTTGTCGGACCCACCTATCGCATGTCTCCAGATGTTAGCCATCCTCAACATGCCATCGATGCTGCAACAGCATTCAAGTGGGTTGTGGACAATATAGACTCTTTCGGGGGTGACCCTGAAAATCTATACATTGCAGGCCACTCAGCGGGTGCGTATTTGGCTGCTTTGTTAGCGTACGATGCAGAGTACCTGGAATCCGTAAATGTTCCACCTGCATCTATCAAGGGAGCGATCCTATTGAGTCCGTTTTTGTATGTAGAAGAGACGGCCCCTGTCCGAATAGAGTGGGGAGTTGGGGCAGAGACTATCTGGGGATCTGACCCTGAAGGATGGCTAGATGCCTCAATATCTCAACTTGTTGCGCCAAGTCAGGTTAGGACCATATTGATCTATGCAGATGGAGACGATGATTGGAGAAAGGGGCAGATCAAAAGGTTACGAGATGAAATGAACAATGCTGGAAGGAATGAGATTGACATGATTGAGGTCTCCGATAGAACACACGGGAGTTTGAATTCGAGTGCTCTTAAGGAAGATGATGTCGTTGGTCCAATATTTATCCAGTTCATTCAGGCAAAATAGAAGCCCGAACATATCGCAAGGGCACGTACCGGGCTTACGCGGCTGGCTGAGTCAGTTACTTTCTTATAGGTGAGTCTCAGTCGTCATAAAAACATGAGCCATTGTGCGGTTTTGAATCTTCCAAATCAGGCATCCCGTTTTACGTAATTCAGAGGCTAAAGTATTTCGATGGCAATCAAGAGAATCTGGCGAGGATGGACGACTCATGGTAACGCCGAAGTCTATCGCAAACTGCTCACCCAAGTAGTTAAGCCCGGGATTGAAGTAAAAAACATCCCCG
>DKOG01000269.1 GCA_002469915.1 Bacteroidetes bacterium UBA7368 | reverse complement strand
AGGGAGGTACGGATCGAAGAGGATTCTCTGTCGCTAAAAGAAGCGTAAAAGGTGGACCCTCGAGAAAAAAGACGGCGCTTCTCTACGGATACCTGCCATCCCTTGGTTTGATAATAATCGAAGTAATCAGTTTGGCCCACGCTAACCGCAGCCGAGTTGAGAAATCGACTTCTCACTGGCGAAGCGTACCTGGGCACAATCTCGTTCGAATAGTCTAGGTTGATCCGCGTGTTTTGACCAAAACTTATCCCGCCGCCACTCATTGTTTCTGATGGTGCAGTAGAATAGCCTGCCATTCCTTTGATTCGCAGATCATCTACCGGTTTGATCTCAATATTTAGACGCCCATGAAATTCTTCAACGCGATTATACCATGCGTTGGGTCGAATCTCGATGTTAAGACGTTTGAATGTCTTGCTACCCCTGTCTGATTCTCCTCTTGATCCGTCACGGTCCTCGCCTCCTCCTCCCATCTTGAAATTAGCCATTCGCGCTACAATACCGGATGGTTCGTACGCCTTTTCAAGGGTCATCGTAGAATCGATGGACGCATAAGCTTCTGTCTCTTCTTGCGTCAAGGGAACACCAACCGTCTGCACCGGTCGCACCTCTAAGCGACTCAGGGAATCAGCCTCAACAACGATGGAATCGGATTCAAACAGGGAATCTGGAAGACTAATGTTCACTTCAAAATCAGACAGCCTAGATATCTGCCGCACTTTAATTGGTGGAAACGTCAACAACCGATCTACGCCTAATTTCATATCCAACTCGGATTGAAAATCGACTGGCAACCAAAAGCGTTGCCCAAAATTCGAAAATTGTTGCGAGTAAGAGGCCCGCAGACTTTGAACTGGCGGTGGAAATAGAAATGCGTCACCTGGCTCCAAGCTAGCCGATATCATGGCATAGGCACCATCAAGAATGGACAGGCGGCCCAAAAATCCTGAGGATGTTTTTTGTTTTGGCTCTACACTTATGATGTAGACTTCGGATGAGTCTCTTGCCGAGATTTCTTCCAATCGAAAATGATAAAAGTCGAGGGCGTCGGGATGGGTCACACCCATCATGTTGTATCCCGCAATTTCGACATTGTCGTCATACAGGTTCATTACGAAAAGAGCTGCAGGAAGGACTTGATCGAGACCCATATTTTGAGTCTGCTGTTGCCACTGAGAAACTTCTCTCACGCCTCGTTCCCTATCCCAAAAGGCGCGCGTACCACTTTCCCAGATGGAGACGATACCCGTGTCATTCTCTAGGCGAAAACGGTTATATGCGTTCACCGCGTAGGTTTTTAGATCAGCAGTCCACTTCTGCTTCTCCTCAATCACGCGGCGCATGATTCTAATTCCCGGATCTTCCCCAGTAACCGTCACCTCCGGCAATACCAAGACCGATGGGGCCAAGGGCAAACGGAGCTCGCCTTCCGGAATAGCCTCTAGCTCGTAGCGTAGTGACTGATACCCGATAAAGCGGACCACTAAGACGACCGGGACAGAATCAATATGGATTGAAAAGTGTCCCTGTCTGTTGGTAATAGTGCCAGAATACGTGCCTTCTATCTGAAGCGATGCCCCAGGAAGATATTCGCCCGTTTTAGCATCTTGTACCGATCCCGTGACCGTGTCCTGTGCCCAGATAGGTTCTGCGATACACAGAGAGAAGAGAACGATAGCGATGAAACGTAGATGCATCGTAGAGGGTAGTTGTGTACTATTTAGTAGGTAATGCGATGGGCCACAATACCCACGGCAATCCCCAGCAAAGAGCCAGCAAGCACGTCAGTTGGATAATGCACTCCCAGCCATACCCGGCTTGTTCCGACAGCTACCGCCCAAAGTGTGGCTGGGGCTACGACCTCCCACTGGGGATGTTGCAAGATAAGCGATGTAGCCAAGGCTGTCGCTATGGCTGAATGGCCAGATGGCATGGATGCCGAATCGTCTAAATGTCGGGTTCCAGGATACCCTGATCGAACCTGAACCCACGAGTGTGCAATATGGGGACGGACCCTTTTGAAGGTATTCTTAAGAACGAGCGCTCCCCCTGCTGCTCCTACCCAAGCCGCAGACATCGAAAGTGCTTCTGAGGAACGTCGTCCATTATCTAGAAGAGAGGCTCCCCACATGGCGAGTGGAGCCCCTACCATAACCGGGTACGCAGAGTAATCGGCCATTGCAAGCGATACGCGAAGTATGGAGGACTCCGATGTACTAAGACTCCGAAGTACTCGCAATTCCACCTTTTCTGGAAGTTGGGAGCCACTTAGAGGCGTGTTGCGGATTTCACCAATACAAAAACATACGTATTCGGGCGCCCCAAGGGGCGCCCGAATACGTGCTATGAGCTCGTTTTTAACCGCGCGTTCAGTCGTTAACCCAATGCCTTGACCTACCTGAGCAGAAGCCGAGTACGGAAGACACCAGCAGAATAAAAGCAGTAGGACTCCAAGCCTAGGCTTTAACGGGTTTCTCAGCAACACCGTTTGTTTCAAACGTAGGAACGAGGCCGAGTATTTCTTTAACCTTGTCAGTGATTTCCTCTCGCAACGTATCATTATCGAGTAGCCATTTTTTGGTCGCATCTCGCCCTTGACCAATTTTGATATCTCCATACGAGAACCATGATCCGGCTTTATTAATGACATCATGCTCCACACCGACGTCAATTAATTCCCCGATAGACGATATGCCCTCTCCGAAAATGATATCAAATTCTGCCTGACGGAATGGAGGAGCCACCTTGTTTTTGACAACTTTCACGCGAGTACGATTACCGGTGACTTCTGTACCCTCTTTAATGGCTCCGATTCGGCGGATATCCATCCTAACAGACGCATAGAACTTGAGTGCTCGTCCACCCGTAGTGGTTTCAGGACTGCCAAACATCACACCAATTTTCATTCGAATCTGGTTGATGAAAATCAATACCGTCTTAGTCCGGTTGATTGTACCCGTCAATTTTCGAAGTGCCTGACTCATAAGACGAGCTTGCAAACCCACATGGCTATCACCCATATCCCCTTCAATCTCTGCTCTTGGAACCAAGGCTGCAACGGAGTCAATCACAATTACATCGAGAGCTGCGCTACGAACCAGCGTATCACAGATGTTCAATGCGTCTTCGCCCGTGTCCGGCTGAGAGACGAGCAGATTGTCTGTATCCACTCCGAGTTTACTCGCGTATGAAGGGTCAAACGCATGCTCTGCGTCAATAAAGGCACAAGAGCCTCCCAATTTCTGTGCCTGTGCAATAATATGCGTGGCCAGTGTTGTTTTACCGGAGGACTCTGGACCGTAGATCTCAATCACACGGCCACGTGGTACACCACCAATTCCTAGTGCTGAATCCAGTAATAGGGATCCGGTTGGAATAGCGTCCATTTTTACTTCGGGAGCATCTCCCAGCCGCATAATGGCACCCTTTCCAAATGATTTTTCAATCTGCTTTAGGGCCAGATCCAAGGCTCTGTGTTTTGCGGAATCTTGCGAGCTCATAATGATATTCAGATTATTGAAGCGTTACTCAACAAAGGTAAAAACAGTGTGTGACATCATTATGTCATACCCATTTTAACGAGAGTCAAGTCACCCTACATTTTTTGGTGTACTTCGGATAAAAGGTTCACAGATTGCATTAAGACGCGCCTCATAGTGAAGTTGACTCAGAGGGATATTCTTGAACGGAAGATCACTGATTCCACACATATGTTTCGACTATTTTGCAACCATTACACACGCTTTAACACCGGACTGGGAGTAATATAACCTTTCATACTTGATAAAATCGAGTGTTTTGACAATTTCAAGGCAAATTATGTGTGCACATATGTTAACTAGTGCAAAAAGGCCTGTTTTGGTCTGTTTTTTTTCTTCGACAAAACCTTTCTAAGCACGTTTAGCGCCCCGGTTGCTGCCCGCTCCTTGTTACGGAGACGATGTTGCCTTAGTTGAAGTCGTACGGCCGAAGTGGAAGTAGAGGTCGAAATCCCAATCCAAATAGTGCCGACAGGTTTATCGACCGTTCCCCCTCCTGGCCCCATAATCCCTGTTGTGCTCAATCCGATATCGGTATTCATCCTTTTTCTAACTCCTTCAGCCATCTGACAGGCAACTTGACGAGAAACGGCGCCGTGCTCACTAATCGCCTGCTCCTCTACCGACAACATGCCCATTTTGATGGAATTGGAATAGGCCACGACTCCACCAACCATGTAGTGAGAGCTTCCAGCAATATTGGTCATCTTGTGCGCAACTAACCCACCCGTACAACTCTCGGCCGTGCTGAGCGTGAGCCCTTTAGTCTTCAATAACTTTCCGACCTCTTCCTCTAGCGAGGTATCTCCCTCTCCATATATCCATTCTTTGGCGCGAGATCTGATCCATTCTTCAAGCTCTACTAAACGCTCTTCGGAATCATCGCCAACCGTTGTTAGCCGAAGCCTCAGACCTGAGATATTTGGTAAGTACGCTAATGATCTTTGGGCGTCTAGTAACGCTGAAACGCCCTCCAATTTGTCATGCAGGTCTGATTCACCAATCCCCACTGTATGCAATGTCTTCTGCGCACGCTCTGGCATACCGGGCAACCCCTCAACACGAGGCAACACGGTTTCGATCATGAACTTCTTCATTTCGAAAGGAACGCCTGGCAAAAGCACCAACAAGCGCTCACCATTCTGGGAAATGAGGGCAGGAGCCGTTCCGGCTTCGTTAGGAATGGCTTCAAAACCTTCTGGCACCAAGGCTTGAGTGTGGTTTGAATTAGGCATATCTAAGCCTCGGTTCTCCCAGCGACTGCGGACGCGAGCGAGAATAGACTCGTCTGTTTGTAGATCGGCCTCAAATAGCTCCGCGACTAC
>DKOG01000157.1 GCA_002469915.1 Bacteroidetes bacterium UBA7368 | reverse complement strand
CCAGTTCGCTGCAGGATCATTAATCATTACGAGAACCAACAATGAGAAAAAAGGGGCTAGTTTGCATACAGAGTTGGCTGAATTAGCAGGTACCTATAATCAAGTCGTTACGGGCTTGGCTACGGGATTTGTAGACTCAGGATCTGATTTGGGTTCTTCTGACGTTCGATTCTTAGATGCTCCGCGAGTTGCGATGCCGTTTGGGGCGGGTACTAGTTCTTCTGCTGTCGGACAGGTTTGGCATTGGTTCGATCAAGTCATCGACTATCCTCTTACTCGTTTCCCTGTAGAGCGCTTTTCTTCTTTGGAGTTAGATAAATACGATGTCTTGGTTCTTCCAACCGCCGCGACTCCCATTTTGAACGAGGCTGGTCTTAAGAAGCTGTCCAGTTGGATTCGCTCAGGGGGACGCTTGGTTGCCACGGGAAGCGGCGCATCGGCACTAGCTGGAAAAACGGGTTTTGACCTTACTATGAAACCATCCAAAAAGGTGCCAGACACTACGGCTGTAGCCGTTGCTAGAAACAAGCGTTATGAAGACCGGTCTAGGGATCGGGCACCATCTAGTAACCCTGGGGCTATTTATCGAGTCGATGTAGACTCGAGCCATCCACTTGGATTCGGGTTTGGAGACACCTCTTTTGTGCTCAGGATGGGATCCACTAAGCCGGCTATAATGAAAGGGAGCAATAGCTGGAATGTTGGAGTCGTAACAGACGGAGGTCGTGTCAGTGGTCACACCGGCTTCAAAGCCGAACAGCAAATTGAGGAATCACTGGCTTTTGGCGAGCAGAGCATAGGCTCTGGAAGCGTGATTTATCTAATGGATAATCCACTGTACCGGGGGTTTTGGACAAGCGGCCGCATGTTGTTTGCTAACGCGGTCTTTTTTGTAGGTCAGTAAGTGCTTGGATCAAGGAGCAGCATGCATCAGCAAAGCATATGCGGCCGCTAGCATGTCTGCCATAATGAGAAGAAAAAGGATAATGGTCTCCAGGATGGAGAAGTGGCGACGGGCCTCATAGGCGCGACGCATTTCACGAGAGCGAATAAATCCTTTTCGATCATTGATCAGAAGCATCGAGATTTGCAAGATTATGGCAAATCCGGTCAGCCAAACCCAATCGACACCGAAAACAACGGGTAGTCCAATCCCGGCTACGCCAAATGGCGCAACAAGTCAAAATACGACGATAGCCGGAAGACCTCTTTTTTTACTGGAGCGCCGATTTTTGGACTTCGTTGTGCGTTCGGCACGACGGGCCAATTTCGAATCCAGATCCGTATTAGACATGGGCAAAGAGCCTTATTGAGTGGGTTTCAATGGTCGAATATAGGAAAGCCCACGATGCAAAAATATTAAGATCAGGCAGAGGAGTGGGTATAAATCAATTTGTATTCAACGGTATTTAACAGCCGAATAAGCGTTTTATGCCCAAGAATAGTTTTGGCCTTATTAAGTCTAAACCACTTTACGCGGGTTATTTTTTCGCTTTTCTGGGGTATAAATTCGGTTTCAGTGGTCTTCATGTGGTACCAGTGGGTTGTTTTCACTGTAAAAAACTTCCCGTCCACATATCCATGAGTCGTGGTGTCTAGAAAGTCGAGAACCTTCACCTTTTTGATACCTAACTCTTCCTTCACTTCTCTTTTGGCACACTCCCGGATCGTTTCTCCATCATCCAGCTTTCCTTTTGCGATATCCCAAAGCCCTTTTCGATAAATAAGAAGGATCTTCAGGCCCTTTTTACCTTCTTTGGTTATAATTCCACCGCCTGCTGATAGCTCTCTCGCAGGTCGAAATGGAGTTCTATTCAGGAACGCTTTCTTAGGAATGTTGCGAACATCTCCACTCAAGTTCGCGGGTGTTTTGTGTCCATCTACAACGTACACTTTACCTCGTCCGTCCGCTTTGGCCCCGTCTAGGCTTCTATGCAGACGGCTCTCATCGAATGCTTCCGAGGCAATGCCATCGGCGACATTTTTTTCAGATTCGACATAAAAGTAAAGCATAGTTGCGGCAGCCTAATAGCGCGTGAAAGCAAAAGGTATATTAGTTAGATACTCAAGATAGAGTTGGCGAGACATTCTCGCCACGAATACCAAGAGGTGAATGCATTGAGTCCGGAAATAATTACTGGAGTGGTATTGTGTGGAGGTCAAAGTCGACGTTTTGGTTCAGATAAGTCTGAGGCTAAGATCGATGGTGTGTCGTTGATTGAGCGCTCGATATCTATCCTTGATCCGTTGGTCAGTGAGACCTTTATTTCAAGCGGGTCCCCACGAAGGCACTACCCGTTTGATCTTCGGCATGTGGAGGACTCGTTTCCAGATGCAGGGCCCTTGGCTGGAATTCTCTCGGCGCTTGATGCTTGCCCGTCAGCTTTTATGCTCGTTTTAGCCGTTGATCTTCCGTTTATCACCTCATCCAGTCTCCAAAAGCTAGTGGATCAGCAGGATAAACTACCCGATACCGTAGTCGTCGCAGGATCATCGACTAGGAAACAGCCTCAGCCCTTGTGTGGGATCTGGCCCCGATCCTCGCGGCACCCGCTCAGGGCCTATTTGGAAGCCGGCCGGCGATCTGTATTCGGTTTTTTAGAGGACCAGCGTGTGGTTGCCATCGAGGTTCCAGATAAGGAGCTCAGAAATGTCAATCGCCGCCGCGATTTGGACGGCGATATTTAGCCTTAATAGGGTTGCTCTTTACCCTTCTTAACTTGATATTACAAGTAATAGGTTTTCCCTCATTTTTCGTGTTTTAAGGCATTTATACCGATGAATTACGGCTTCGTCATTAATAATGACTCGTGTATTGGCTGTCACGCATGCTCTACGGCGTGCAAGAGCGAGAACGAAGTTCCGCTGGGAGTACAGCGTACATGGGTGAAGAGCGTGGAAACGGGACAATACCCCAATGTTGCCCGGAGCTTTCAAGTAACGAGGTGCAATCACTGCGCCAACCCACCGTGTGTACGTATCTGTCCCGTGACAGCGATGTATCAACGCGATGATGGCATAGTTGAATTTGATCCGGATGTGTGCATTGGCTGTAAGGCCTGCATGCAGGCCTGCCCCTATGATGCTATCTACATCGACCCTGATTCAGGTACAGCAGCTAAGTGTCATTATTGTGCGCACAAAGTTGATCTCGGTCTGGAGCCGGCCTGTGTGGTCGTATGTCCAGAGCATGCTATTCTGGCGGGAGATCTCGATGATCCAACGACGGAGATCGCTCAGGCTGTAGCCCGAAACAAGGTTACCGTTCGTAAGCCTGAACAAGGAACGGCTCCCAGGTTGTATTACATCGGTGGCGAAGATGTTGCGATGCATCCAACGGCGGTAGATCGTACTCCTGATTCGTTTGCTTGGGCCGATGTGCTACCGTTGCATGAAGGAGATGGCCATGCCTCTCATAAAGCTCCTAAAGCGACTACGAGTGGTAAAAAATCGAATTCCGGACAAGCCTTACGCCGATCCGAACCTCAAGGCGATCCGAGTGGTGGACCGATTCAGATTGGAGACGGTCGCATGGCTGAACAGATGACCCAGGTTGTTTGGAACGCTCAGCATAAGATCCCGTGGCATTGGCAAGTACCTGCCTATCTGGTCACTAAAGGGATTGCAGCCGGTATTTTTCTAATTCTGGCGATCAGTGCTCTCTTCGGGTTTATTTCTGTTGATCATTACGTTTTTCAGGCGAGTGCATTCGTGTCGGTATTTTTTCTGATCGCGACTACAGGACTTCTCGTGGCTGATCTCGAGCGACCAGAGCGCTTCCTAAGCATCGTTTTTCGTCCTCAGTGGCGATCCTGGTTGGTTCGCGGAGCGTTCCTTTTGATTGGATTTAGTGGAATCGCTACCATCTGGTATGCCGGCGAATTGTCTGTATGGATGGGGTGGATTACCGAAGAATGGTTTGCGCCTTGGAGAACAATCGTGTTATGGGCTGGAATACCCCTCGCGATTGGTACGGCCATTTATACCGCATTTCTATTCGGGCAGGCTGAAGGTCGAGACCTGTGGCAGAGTCCGTTGCTTCCGTTGCATCTCATTATTCAGTCGTTCATGGCAGGAAGTGCTGTGTTGCTCATTATGGGATCGCTCATCGAGATGAGCGATGAGCTTATGTACGTCGTGCGGTTCACGTTCTTGGGTTCTGTGGCATTGGATTTAGCCGTAATGCTTCTGGGTGAATTCGGAATGCCACATGCTTCCGAACAGGCTGCAAAAGCGGCCCATATGATTACCAAGGGGCGCTACAAATGGCAGTTTTGGGGCTTGGCCATTGTTGTTGGCCACATCCTGCCTCTTGCCTACGGTATGCAGGCAGGCTGGGCTCCAGCCTTAGCTGCTCTAATCGGGCTTTACGTGTTCGAGAAAGTCTTTGTCAGCGCACCTCAGGAACTCCCAAACAGTTAAGCATAATTGCGTCATGGCTAAAAACATCAAAAAACCGGAGATGGGCGGAGACGGCAGTGCGTTTGGATTGCCGAAATTTTCAGAGTCACCTCGTCAGCCGGAAAAAGTAGATATGACGACCGTCCTGCATCCGGACGGCCGTATGAGTCAGTACCCACCTGTTGAAAAATGGGATGACTGGGTTGAATGGGATGGCAAGCATTGGCCCCGAAAGGTTGCTCGCCACTACACGTTGGTACCCACAGTATGCTTCAACTGTGAAAGTGCATGTGGGCTTCTGGCGTATGTGGATCGGGAAACGCTCGACATCAAAAAATTTGAGGGAAACCCGGCCCACCCGGGAAGCCGAGGGCGTAACTGTGCTAAAGGGCCAGCGACGATCAATCAGATTTACGATCCTGAACGCATTCTATATCCGCTGAAACGCGTTGGCAAACGAGGAGAGGGTAAGTGGAAGCGTGTTTCGTGGGATGAAGTGCTAGAAGAACTCGGTCCCAAAATGGCTGAGAGTCGCAACAAGCGACGCGATGGCATTATGTATCACGTGGGTCGTCCTGGCGAAGACGGATATACGAATCGATGTATTCAGGCTTGGGGTGTGGATGGTCATAACTCACACACCAACATCTGTTCAGGTGGTGCGCGGGCTGGCTATAACTTGTGGGCCGGCTTCGATCGTCCGAGTCCAGACTACGCTAATGCCAACACCATTCTTTTGATTTCGAGTCACCTCGAGACAGGTCATTATTTTAATCCGCATGCACAGCGGATTATGGAAGCCAAAATGAAGGGCGCCAAGCTGATCACCATGGATCCAAGGCTCTCCAACACGGCGTCTAAATCCGATACGTGGCTTCCAACGTGGCCAGGCTCAGAGCAGGTTGTGTTGTTAGCGATCGCTAACCATTTGATTCAAAATGGGCTTTACGACAAAGACTTCATGCGTCGTTGGGTGAACTGGCGTGAAACATTAGACTTTTTCAAGGACAAACCATACGACGAGGTAGATTTTGATCTGCCGGGTGAAGGTATGTGGGATCGGTTGAAGAGTATGTTATCCGCCGGCTCCTTTGATCTTGCCTCGGATGAGGCTGACTTTGATGATTTCGATCGCCTTCTCAAGACGCTTTATGCCGAGTTTACCTTCGAACGCGCTGCTGAAGAGTCACAGGTTGATATCGCCCGCATTCGAGAGGCTGCTGAGGCCGTTGCAAATTGCCAAGGCCGTTTAGCAACTCACACCTGGCGGGCCGCATCTATCGGGAATCTGGGTGGCTGGCAAGTCGCTCGGTGTCTGCTTTTCCTGAATGTGCTCACGGGTAGTATCGGGAATGAGGGTGGAACGTCTGGCAATAGCTGGAATAAGTTTGTGCCGAAGCCGTTTGATCAGCCAGAGCCCTTTAATGCGTGGAATGAACTGCACATTCCGCATGAATGGCCCATGGCGATGTACGAAATGAGCTTCTTGCTCCCTCACTTCCTCGAAGAAGGACGTGGAGACATCGATGTGTATTTCACCCGCGTATATAATCCGCTTTGGATCAATCCCGACGGGTTCATGTGGATGCGCGCGCTTCAGGATGAGGAAAAAATTAAGTGCCATGTGGCCATGACGCCCACCTGGAATGAGTCCGCGTGGTTTGCTGACTACGTCTTGCCCATGGGTCACGCCGGAGAGCGGCATGACTTGATGAGTCAGGAAACGCATGCAGGACAATGGATTGCATTTAGGCAACCGGTGCGCCGGGTTGCCATGGAACGACTGGGTAAAAAGGTAGATTATACCTGGCAAGCCAATCCCGGTGAGGTTTGGGAAGAAAACGAGTTCTGGATTGAGCTGTCAGCTAAAATGGATCCAGATGGATCTCTGGGAGTGCGCAAGCACTTTGAAAGTCCGTATCGGAAAGGTGAAATCATCAATGTCGATGAGTATTACCAATGGATCTTTGAAAACAGCGTACCCGGACTGCCTGAGGCGGCCGAGGCTGAAGGTTTAAAGCCCCTCGAGTACATGCGTAAGTATGCTGCTTTCGAGGTCACGAAAGACCGATACGTTCCGTACGAAGCCAAAGTAGACGATTCGGGCTCTAAAGTTGATAATAAAGGCCGCATCCTCAAGGACGGTTCGGCGATCGGGGTAATGGTCGATGGCGTTGCCCGTTCAGGATTTGCAACGCCCAGCAAGAAAATGGAAATCTTTTCTCCCACGATGCGGGACTGGGGCTGGCCTGAACTGGATTACACCATGCCGTGGCCGCTCAAGTCACATGTTCACCCGGATCAAATTGACCGGGAGAAAGGCGAGATGTTACTCCTTCCCAACTTTCGCCTGCCAACACTGATTCACACGCGAAGCGCCAACGCGAAATGGCTCTATGAGTTGAGTCATAAAAATCCGGTGTGGATGCATCCAGGAGATGCTCGGCGTCTTGGTATAGATTCGGGCGACTTAATTCGCGTGACCACCCGGATAGGCTATTTTGTAGATAAGGTCTGGGTTACTGAAGGGATTAAGCCTGGTGTCATTGCTATGAGCCATCACCTGGGTCGTTGGCGTCTTAAAGAAGAAGAAGGGCTCAGTCGTGGCGCGTCCAATCTGGTTACGATTGATGAGAAAGATACCAGTGGTAAACTGCGTGTCGTCCATGGAGCAGGTGCTTGGGAATCGTTTGATCCGGATACGTCTCGTATCTGGTGGGAAGACGTGGGTGTCCATCAGAACTTAACCCATGCGGTGCATCCCGATCCCGTCTCTGGCCATCATTGTTGGTTGCAAAAAGCGTTCAATGTGGAGCCAGCTCGCGCCGAAGACCGTCATGGCGATGTATGGGTGGACACCAATGCTTCCATGGAGAACTACCGTGAGTGGGTTGAAAAAACCCGGTCTGCGGTGGATCATTCTCCAGACGGCACTCGTCGGCCATGGTGGATGAAACGGCCACTCAAGCCAGTAAAAGAAGCGTATACATTGCCTGACAAGCCGTTCGGAAGGTAGGTGGCGCTTGCTAAAGTGATCCAATATGGGGCCCCCGGAAGAATTCCGGGGGCCTCATTGTTTAGGTGTCCACCTCAATTTCTTGTTAACTTGTTATAACAAGTAAATACGAGTTGTATCTTTTTACTGTCAGGGAGGCTAACTTACCGTTGGTCATTCGGCATCATAAACCAAATAGGAAGCTGATAGCATGGAACGTCGTCACTCGGTAGTCATCGTAGGTGGAGGCACGGCCGGTATCACGGTTGCTTCACAGTTGAAAAAGAAGGATCGGAATCTAGACGTGGCTATAATTGAGCCCTCAGAAGATCACTTTTACCAGCCCATTTGGACACTGATTGGTGGTGTGGTCTTTGATAAAAAGATCTCAAAACGAAAAATGGTAGATTATATTCCTAAAGGTGTGACGTGGATTAAAGACTACGCGGCCTCGTTCTCACCCAAAGAAAACTTCGTAACGACAAAGAGCGGAGATGATATCCACTATGACTATATGGTGGTTGCTCCGGGTATTCAACTTGACTGGGATAAAGTAAAAGGTCTGCCAGAGGCTCTCGGAAAAGGAGGCGTCTGCTCTAATTATGGATACGAGCGTGCCGAGTATACGTGGGAAGTACTGCGCAATTTGAAAAAAGGCCGGGCCCTTTTTACGCAGCCCAATACTCCTGTGAAATGTGGCGGTGCCCCTCAAAAGATCATGTATCTAACGGCCGATCATCTGCGGCTGAATGGACACTTGGATGATGTGGATATCCAATTTATGTCTCCTGGAGAAACTGTATTTGGCGTCGAAAAATTCAGATTGGCTCTCCTTAAAGTGTTGGATCGCTACGGCATCAAGTTCAACTATCGCAAGAATCTCGTCGAGATCAAGGGCGCTGAAAATATTGCCGTCTTCGAAGTGACCGATACCTACGGAAACATGGAGCTGCAAGAAGAGCATTACGACATGATTCATGTCGTTCCGCCGCAATCGGCCCCCGATTTTGTTAAATCAAGCGGACTCTGTGACGAAGAGGGTTGGGTTGATGTCGACAATGGCACGCTGCAGCACAACCATTTTCCCAATATTTTTTCCTTGGGAGATGTTTCGGGAACGACCAAGGCCAAAACAGGAGCAGCTATTCGAAAGCAAGCACCTGTCGTTTCTACCAACTTGATGGAATTGATTAGGCAAGGAAAAATTACGAGTAAGAAAGTGTACAACGGCTATTCATCGTGCCCGTTGGTTACAGGATATGGCAAGCTGATCCTAGCCGAATTTGATTACGATAATAATCCGGATCCTTCCTTCCCCTTTGAAATGGCTAAGGAACGCAAATCTATGTATCTCCTGAAAACCAAAATCCTGCCCATTCTCTACTGGAGTGGTATGTTGAAGGGACGCGCATAGACCTATTTTATTTTATGGAATTATCGTTGCTCGGAATGCGCCTTCGCGCGCTGGCCAGATTGATTGACCAGCCCGTTCGGACTCTTGCCGACTTGGAAGGGTTAGCTATTGATGGCTCTTTTTTGAAGCAGGAAAGCCAGGACGAAATGGCCGCCGAGCATTATCGTGTTTTGACGCACGATATGGTTCCAGCCGCCTCCTTGTTTTTGGAGCGGAAAGCCATGTTGGGAGGCGCCGTATCAGGGCGAGTTCGTGAGGCTATGGAGCACACCGGCTTTGCGCCAGATACGTCCTCGTATCCGGCAGATCACCTCGTTAATGTGCTTCTGTTTCTGGCCCACCTAGCGGATCGACAAGACATAGAAACGCTCCAGCGGGTGACGCGGGTGCACGTACTGAGTTGGATGCCTCTTCTGATAGATGCCTTGAGCCAATCGGGTGCCAAGTTGTTTAACGAGATGGGTCATGAAATCGAACAGACAATGCTTGGTATTGGAGTGGACTCATTAGGTACCGAATCGGACTACCCGCCTCTCATGGAGCTTCCCTTTGATATGGACAAAGCGGAGCTTGCTGCTATTGGCATCTATCTAGCTACACCTATTGAAAGCGGTTTATTCATTTCGAAAGCGCGCCTCGCTATCGAGGCGCGCTCCCATCGGCTCCCAACGGGCTTTGGAACCCGCGCGATGACTATCGAGGGTCTCTTCCGGTCGGCTGGTCAGTATGAGGCCATTGGTGCCGTGTGTGATTTCTTTGATCAGAAAATCGAATCCAAAGAGGAGTTGTGGAAACGATGGTCCGATACGGGAGCTGCTCACTGGTCCGGTGAATGGGCAAAAAAGCTGGCCAACACGCGCCGTGTGATAGAGACGCTTCGGGAAGCTGAGGACACCTCGAGCTAAGATTTCCTTAGATGTGGGTTCGTCAGACTGAGGTTATTTGAAGATCCAATTCGGCGTCTCTTCCCCACCTTTTCAACACATACGTTAGGGCTCGGTGAGGACTCAAGAAAAAATGATCCTCGCCCATATCTTCAGCGAGTCCAGAGGCTTTGAAGACGGCCAAGACGTTAGTTTTGGCCCCTCCGATATACAAGCCAATACCCTGTTCTTTTAGAACCGAATGTGTATCTGCCAATACGGCCAACGCAGTGGTATCCAGATCATTAATGGAAGAGGCGTCCAGAATAACAGCGCGCGACTGTCTCTTTCCAACTTCTCGCGTAATCACATCTCGAAGCCGATCGGCGTTCGCAAAGGAAAATGAGGCATCTACGCGCAGCAACAGTATATCATCAAATTGTTCGGCTTCAGGGTGATTGAGGATATTTCTGAAGGAACGAGACCCGGGGAGGCGCCCCAAAATGGCTACGTTCGGGAAACTGATGCGGTACATAATGACGATGACAGACATACCGACGCCCACGAGGACACCTTGATGAATACCAAGAGTTAGTGTAGCTGCGAACGTTAGTAGAGCCAGCACGCCGTCAATGGCTTTGATCGTCAAGAGATAACGCACCTCGCGTACATCAATTAGTCCGAATGCGGACACCATAATGATGGAGGCAAATATGGGAATCGGCAGGCTATAAAAGAGCGGCGTAAAAAAGAGAAGCACAAGACCGATAAGCAGGGCGGCAATCGCATTTGAAAAAGGTGTTTGGGCTCCCGAGCGCTCATTGACGGCACTTCTGGAGAAACTACCAGATACTGGAATGCTTTGGAAAACGGCGCCTGCAACGTTCATCGTACCCAGTACGACCAGTTCTCTGTTTGGGAAAATGCGATAGCTGTGTTTGGCAGCAAACACCTTCCCAAGGGAAATAACGCCCATAAATTGGATGAGTGACAGCGTGATAGCGATGGGCATTAGGGCTTTGATGCTGTCCAAAGAAAAGGCCGGTACGGATAGAGAGGGCAATCCTGCTGGGATCGTGCCAACGATCGCGACCCCTGCTTGATCAAGATTAAAGAGTATGACAGCCAAAGCAGACATAACGACCGCCACGAGGGGACCAGGGATTTTGGGCCAGACTTTTCGGCACAAGATTAGAATCAGAATGCCTGCTGCTCCTATAGCAAAAGAAAGAAGGTGTGTCTCTCCAATTCTATCTACGGCTTCTGTCAGCAGAATGAATACATTTAGGTTTCGCCCAAGACCAATTCCAAGGAGATGCTTTAATTGACTCATTCCAATGATGAGCGCTGCCGCAGCAGTAAAACCCGTGATAACAGGCCTAGAAAGCAGATTTACCACAAACCCAAAGCGTAATGATCCCATTATGATCTGAATTACGCCTACCATGATGGCTAGCGTGAAGACGTGGCCTAGGTATTGTTCGGTTGTAGTAGGTGCGAGAAGAGCAATTCCAGCGGCGACGATTAGCGAATCAATGGCTACTACGCCCACGGCCAAATGGCGGGATGTACCCAGTAAGGAATAGATCAATAAAGGGATGAGAGAGGCGTACAGTCCGTACACGGGGGGAACGCCAGCTAGAAGCGCATAGGCCATTCCTTGGGGGACCAAAACAACGCCTACAGTAACGCCGGCAATGACATCCCCCCGAAATCGGGCTCGGTCATAACCGCGAATCCAATCAGGTACGAGAGAGAGTGCCGTGTTCGCCGACTCCATAAGTTATCCGGATCGCCGTGTTTCTTTGTCTTCCTTAAGATAGGGATTGACAAGCGAGGAGGCTTTGTCTACTGCATTTTGAATGCGTGGGAAGAGTGATTCTTCTCCCATGGTATCCACAAGGCCTGATTTGCGCATGGCATCCCGAACGGGACCCTTCACTCCGGAAAAGAGCAGACTCATTTCTCTATCGGCTAATAATCGGTGTAAATCCGAGAGCGCATGTAAGGCTGTTGAATCAATCCGATTAACTGGATACAAATCCAGCACGAGTACTTGTAGATCAGTCCGTTTATTTAGAAGCTTTTGGAGGCCCTCTTTCATGACCTCAACATTACCAAAGAACAGAGAGGCGTCAATTCTGAAGACGGCTACTCCGTTCGTTATTTCCGCGTCAGGGTAGCGTTCTAGGTTTCTGTAAACATCAGTGCCTTTTACACGACCAAGTTGCGCCATGTGAGGTCGGGAGGCTTGGTGGACAAAGGCCAAAATTGAGACCACCACACCAATTAAAATGCCTTCCTCAATCCCAAAGGCAAGCGTTGCAGCGAAGGTCAGTAGGAGCAGGCTAAAATCAGTCCGATTGGCTTTCCAGAGACAGCGGACTTCTTTAATGTCGATGAGTCCCGCGACTGCCACCATTACAATGCTGGCCAAAAGAGCTTTGGGTAGAAAGGTAAAAAGAGGGGTAAAGAAAAGGAGTGTTAGCCCCACGACCGAGGCACTGATCATGCTCGCTAGTGGGGTCTTGGCTCCAGCTTGATCATTCACAGCGGACCTTGAAAATCCACCCGTAGTAGGATACGAATGCATAAATGAGCCGGCTAAGTTGGCTAGGCCTAGCGCCACTAGTTCTTGGCTGGGGTCTACGGATGTTCGGTTTTTTGAGGCGAACGATTTGGCGACCGCAATCGACTCCATGTAGCCCACTAAAGAAATTGCCAAGGCGATAGGTAGGAGTGCTGACATACTGTCCCAATTCAAGAACGAGGCCGAAATGGCAGGAAGTCCGGCGGGCACCGATCCTACGATGGCCACGCCAAGGGAATCTAGATTTCCGAACGCCACGGCCAGGGTCGCAAGCACAACGGCTAGCAGGCCGCCGGGTAAGCGGGGTGCGAATCGTTTTACACCCAGAATTAAGAGAATACCACCGCCTCCAATCGCTAGCGTTATGACATGCACTTGGCTCAGGTTTTGTACGGCAAACGAAAGGATTTCTAAGACGCTATTGGATCTCGGAATGGGCACTCCAATAAGGTGCTTGAGCTGGTTCAGGCCAATAATTAAGGCAGCGGCGCTCGTAAACCCGCTCAGAACGGGGTGGGAAAGGAAGTTGGTTATGAATCCAAAGCGGAGCAAACCCAGAACAAGTTGAATCACACCCACCATGAAAGTCAGCAATAAAGCAAGCTGAATGTACTCGTCCGATCCGGATGTGGCCAGATCCCCCACCCCCGTAGCAACGAGTAAGGAAACCATGGCGACAGGGCCTACGGCTAACTGTCCAGATGTCCCGAAAAAGGCATAGACAAACAAGGGTAGCAGCGCGGCATAGAGGCCATAAATCGGAGGTAGGCCAGCAATCAGGGCGTAGGCAAGACCCTGAGGAATTAACATCACCCCAACCGTGAAACCCGCATTCAGATCTCCCGAAAGGAAGGTTTTAGGGTAAGAACGAAGCCAAGCAGATGCCGGAATCAGTGTTTTCAGCATGCGGCTGTATCTGTTAAGGGCAGAAGGAATAATGTGGGGGCCGCGAAGCGGCCCCCACCCATGTGTTGGGAAGTCGCACTATTCCAGAATGTAGGCAATCGAAGACCAGGCGCTAGGCATGCATAGGTTCGCCGTGCGCTACGACGGCTCCTTCAGATGCTGACCACTCTTCAAACTCACCATTGATAAAGATGACGTTGTGTCCAAGACGGGCTAGCAGAGCCGTCGAAACGGCAGCGCGTCCCCCCGAAACACAATGAATAGCTTTTGTACCGGAAGGTACTTCGTCGCGGCGGACCCACATGCGGGTATAGGCAATATTGGCCGAATCCGGAATGTAAGCTGCGTCGTGCTCGGCTTTGTTGCGCACATCAAGAACGACGACATCGTTCTCATTTTCGACGACCGAGGCAACATCTTCGATGTTTATTTCTCGAATGCTGGCCATTTCGCCATGTGCTTCGGCATAGGCTTCTAGGGTTGCAGGCGTAGCATACCCTTTGATGTTATCTAACCCGATTCGGATTAGATCACGAACGGCTTCGTCTACCTGATCTGCCTCGATAATGAGGTAGATATCCATATCCTCTTCGATGATAGATCCGGCTGCTGAATTAAAGGATTTGTTGAATCCTGCATACAAGGAGCCGGGGAGATGACGCGCCATGAAAGCAGAGCGATCAAGACGGGTATCCAAAACAGCCACATCTGTATTGCCAGATAATGCCTTTAGGTCATCTACGAATAGGTGCTTTGGCTGAGGAAGGCTACCCAACACCTTTGGACCTATTTTGTTATCGCGTTTCATGCGTGCAAAATACATCGGATGCTCAGGCTGACCGTCTAAAATAGCGGCAACGAACTCATCCTCGCTGCGCTTGGCAGAGTCTATAGCAGCGTTGAACTCACGCTCATATCCAACGGTTGACATAGGAACCGCGCCAAGAGCCTTACCACAAGCAGAGCCGGCGCCATGAGCTGGCCAAACCTGAAGAAAGTCATCTAGCTCAAGAAAGTCCTGAACTGACTTATATAATGTTCGAGCGGAGGGCTCCATAACGCCAACGACACCAGCTGCGCTTTCGAGCAAATCTGGCCGCCCGAGATCGCCAACAAAGACGAAGTCTCCGGTTAGGATTCCCATGGGCCTATCGGCACCACCACCCATATCTGTTACCAAGAAGGCAATGTGTTCGGGTGTATGCCCCGGGCTGTGCACGACCGTTAGCTTAATGTTGCCGATCATGAACTCATCTTTATCGAGAACCAACTGGTAGTTGTAGTCCGAACCAATGAGCCACTCGTATTTCCAGTCCGCATCCCCTTCGTCGGAAGCATATACTTTGACTCCACGCTCAGCGAATTCACGCGCTCCAGAGAGGTAGTCTGCATGGATATGCGTATCTGCCACGGCGGTAATTTCTAGGCCTTCTTTTTCGGCTAATTCCAGGTAAACATCGATGTCTCGTTCGGGATCGACGATGATCGCTTCGCCAGTAGCCTGGCAACCAATCAGGTATGCGTATTGTGCAAGTTTCTGATCCCAGATTTGTCTGAACAGCATGGTTTTGTGTGTTTTATATTTTTTGCTTTAAACGGATTGAACCTGAATCCAGGCCTTAATGTGGTAAGCGAGGGCGTAGCACACCATACGTGTATGTGCCAGCTACAGCCGAAAGAATGGCAATAAGCATGATCGTGAACCCATTTCCGACGAGAGCGAACATGGGGCCGGGACATGCACCGGTGAGGGCCCATCCGAGGCCAAACATGGTGCCACCTAGCCAGTAGCGGGTGCCAGATCCCATGTCTTTTGGGGGAATGACGATATCTTCACCACCAAAGGTTTTGAGCTTTTTCCGCTTAATGATTTGAACGGAAATCATGGCGACTGCTGCAGCACTACCAATAATGCCGTACATGTGAAACGCCTGAAAACGAAACATCTCTTGGATTCTGAACCAAGAAATGACTTCAGACTTGGTAAAAATGATTCCGAAATAGATACCGATCAGCAAATAGGGGAGCAGCCGACCCATGCCGTTGTTTGATTGAGTAGTCATGGTCAGCCTCTTACAGGATCAGGGGAAGAATGAAGAACGTAGCGATTAGGCCACCCGCGAAAAAACCCATCACTGCAATGAGCGAGGGAAGCTGTAAGTCTGCGAGACCAGAGATAGCGTGACCCGATGTGCAACCGCCCGCATATCGCGCGCCGAAACCAACTAGGAAGCCACCGATGACAATCAGGAAAAATCCTGGACCTGACATGAGCCCCTCCCAGGAAAAGAATTGACTGGGCATGAGTCCCTCGAAATTAGAAATTCCGAGCAGGGCTAAGTCCGAGCGTGTGGCTTCAGATATTCCGACGGGGTCCGAGCTTCCAATAAATGTTGAGGCGATGTAACCGCCAATGACCACACCAAAAATTAAGGTGAGATTCCATATTCCGTTTTTCCAATCGTACTGGAAAAACTCGACTTTGCCAGGTGCCCATGCACACATATGTCGAAGGTTTTCAGATATACCAAATTGCTTGCCGCCGATGAGCAACAACGCGGGCACGACGATGCCAATGAGGGGGCCGGCGACGTACCAGGGCCAAGGTTGTGAAATAAAGTCAATCATGAGGGTGTACCAGGTTGATATTTCGCTTGTACTTACCTGTCATAACAAGTGTTTCCTATCCTATTATGAAATGTTTGCTAGGTCAATTTATTCTAGTTCAAGACGGATGTCTTTGGCCAGTAATTGCAGTTTTGAGCGTCCATTCCAGGTATTTTCCTGAATGGCAAAGAGAAGTTCAAGGGAGTCGCCAGAGTTTTGGCTGTGCAAAACAAGGTCTAGATGTTTGCTCATTCCAAACCCAATCACGTCTCGCGAAGGGTGATTTGAAGCCCGCTCCCGAACAGAAAACTTTAGGTGGGTTCGTTGTTTGCCCACGGTAGTCACTGGACCGACGACCTCTAGGTTGTTGGCCATGAAGACGGGCGCTGCATTGTCTGCGCCAAAGGGCTCGAATTGTTTGAGGACCGACCAGAATCGTTTGTCTAAATCAGAGAGGCCCATATTGGCATCAACCTCGGTCATGGGCTCAAGGGTTTCTGGCGTAATGGCGCCTGCAACGGCCTGATCGAAGCGATCCACAAAGGCTTCTACGTTTTCTGGTTTCAGCGCGAGTCCCGCAGCAAAATCATGTCCTCCATATTCGATCAAAAGATCTTCGCACTCTTGGAGGGCTTTATAGATGTTGATACCGTTGATGGACCGGGCACTGCCTTTGGCCACGTCGCCAGAACGAGACAGCATAATGGCCGGGCGATAGTGTCTATCCACTAAGCGACTGGCTACGATACCAATGACTCCTAGATGCCATTCTGGATCATAGAGTACGACGGAATGTCTAGGGCCTCCTCCGAGCAGGACATCTGCCTGCTTAAAGGCTTCTTTCTGGGTCTTGCGATCTAATTCTCGGCGCTCCTGATTCAAGCGTTCGAGTTGCCGAGCTCTTGCGGTGGCTTCCAGTTCGTCGTCGGCCAGCATAAGGGTCACAGCCCTGGCTGCATCGCCGAGTCGTCCGGCTGCATTGATGCGGGGACCAAGTCCAAAGACGATGGATCGAGGGTCGCAGTCACTGAGCCGAATGTCAGCTTGCTCGGCTAACATGCGCAGGCCTACTCTGGGATTATTCTGAATGTTGAGTAGTCCTTCTCGAAGAAGAATCCTGTTTTCACCCGTTAGTGAAACAACGTCACTGGCCGTGGCTATTGCCACGAGGTCGAGGTACTGGTTTATCTCTGTAGGATCTTTGCCAAGTCGGGTATGAATGGCTTGGGCCAGCTTCATGGTTACACCGCACCCGCATAACTCTTTGAACGGGTAGGAGCAATCGCTGCGTTTGGCATCTAGCACGGCGATAGCGTTAGGCAACGTAGCCCCTGGAGTATGATGGTCACAGATGACCAAGTCCATACCCAAGCTTCGTGCATATTCAGTTTCTGCAATCGCTGTCACACCACAATCTAGGGCTACAACGATTTCTGCACCCATGGTTTTGGCTTCATCCAGACCCGATTCGCTGAGCCCATATCCATGCTTGAAGCGGTCGGGGATGAAGAAACATACGTCTGCGCCCAAGCTTCCCAGGTAGTGCGTCAACAGGGTCGTTGAGGTCGTGCCGTCTACATCATAATCGCCATATACCAAGAACTTCTGCTTGTCTTCCAGTCCTTTGACGATGCGGTCAACGGCTTTATCCATATCCGTCATCAGATACGGATCGTGAAGACTATCTATTCCAGAGCGGAAAAAATGCTTAGCGGCATCAAAACTGTCTATACCCCGCAACACGAGCGCGCGCGCCAGCGCGCGCGGCAAGTCGTTCAAGGCTGATTGCAGCTCATCTACTTTTGATTCGTCTTCAACAGGCAGAATCTGCCAGCGGCGTGTACTCATTTTATTTCCGATTGGGAGCCGGAATATACTGGGTTCAGTGCCATGAGTTTTGCCTTCACGCGGGTTTGACTAGATTGCGACCAACAAGCCCGAATTGAGATGCGAAATTTCCTGCTTCTGTCCGTTTTACTATTGCTTTCAGCCTGCGAAACGACGCCCCCACCAGAGCCATTTGGAGCACTACCCACAACGCGCCAAGTGGATTGGCATAAGCTGAGCTACTATGCCTTCATTCACTTTGGCCCCAACACGTTTACCGGTGTGGAATGGGGGCATGGAGATGAGAATCCTGAGGTGTTCAATCCAAGTGAACTGGATGCTCGGCAGTGGGCTCAAACCTTTAAGGAGGCCGGTATGGAAGGGGTGGTGATTACGGCCAAACACCATGATGGATTTGCTTTGTGGCCCTCAGAGTACTCAACGCACACGGTCCGCGAAAGTGAATGGAAGGATGGTCAAGGGGATGTACTTCGTGAGTTGGCTGAGGCGTGTGAGGAGTTTGGGCTAAAGTTTGGTGTGTATGTCTCGCCTTGGGATCGAAATCACCCTCAGTACGGCTCTGACGAGTATAATGGCGTATTTAAATCCATGTTGGAAGAAGTACTCACAGGCTACGGAGACGTATTCGAGGTTTGGTTTGACGGAGCGAATGGCGAAGGTCCAAACGGCAAAAAGCAGGTATATGACTTTCCTGGATTTATTGATGTAGTACGTACCCATCAACCAGGAGCCGTCATTTTTAGCGATGCTGGCCCTGATATTCGTTGGGTAGGTAATGAACGTGGCTATGCGGACACAACGAATTGGAGTACCCTAAACCGTGATGCCTTCTATCCGGGTATTCCGGGCAAAAACGACGAACTACAACACGGACAAATGGGTGGTACCCATTGGCTTCCAGCCGAAATTGACGTTTCCATTCGTCCGGGCTGGTTTTATCACAAAGACCAGGATGATCAGGTTAAAACGGTAGACCATCTCATCGACATCTGGTACCACTCGGTGGGTATGAATGGTAACCTATTACTCAACATTCCAATTGATGCGCGTGGGCTGGTACACGAAAATGATGCTGCGCGTTTGATGGAGCTCAAAGCCTATCTGGATGATGCCTTTGGGTATAATTTGGCACAAGACGGAATCGGCGTAGGCACACATACCCGGGACTGGGAGTACCGCGAAGACCTCGCCATTGATGATGACCCAGAAACCTATTGGGCACAAACAGACGAAGCCGAGAACGCGATGTATGGCATTGAATTCAAGGATCCCCGAGAAGTAAACACCATCCTTCTCCAAGAATATATCCCACTGGGACAGCGGGTCACTTCATTTGTCATCAAGGCTTTTGTGGGCGAGGAGTGGGTGCAGGTTGCCGAAGGGACGACTATTGGTAATCGACGTATTGTGCGCTGGCCGACGGTAAACACGGCAGCCATATCTATTGAAATGGAAAGCTTGGCGCCCGTGACGCTTTCCAACGTTGAAATGTACCGCGCGCCTGATACGTACTAATTGAGTTCGCGAATACGAATGTCTTTCCATTCCACGGTCCTGCCTGCTTGCTCTTCTCGACCAATAGAGTGCACTTGAAGGGCGATGAATCCGCTGCGAGTCATGGAGTCTATCAGATCAGCGGCTAGTACCCCATTGAGCCATGTCCGAATGTGGTCGTCTCGGGTTTCGACCCGCAGGTGATTCCATTCTCCCTGTCGGAAGGCACGCTGAGCTGCGGGCCGGCCCTGCAAGTTAAAAAGCCACCCCCTCCGACCCTCATCATAGATTCCCGCTGTCCAGGCCCTTTCGGAAGGATCGATCTCGACCTGATAGCCATGAACTCGGCCGTTATTGTATTTAGGCAAGCTGTTGCTTCGAATCTGTATGCCAGAATTGATCGTTGAATCTACGCGGAAGGATAGCTCCAGAATAAAGTTATCATACATCTTATCCGTGGCCAGAAAGGTGTTGGGCGTATTCATAGTTGTGATACCCGTGATGACTCCTTCTGCCACTTGATATTCGGCCTCACCGTTCAACTTTGTCCAGCCGTTCAGCGTATTTCCCTGAATAAGAGGACTCCAGTCGGTTTCCGTTGCGCGAAGTGAAGCCGCAGTGTAAGCGGGTGAGGCGTCTGTTGAACGGATGCGTGTGACCATTTCGGAACTGACGCCCGTCGATTGATTACCCCAGGCATTTCGTACAAAGGTGAGTACGTCAGCAATTTGTTCATCCGTATAGTCGAGATCTCGGACTCCCGGCATATGATCCACCACATCGGGGACCGTGTAAGTCGTTCCATTGACGTCCATAGGACCTTCGACGCCGTCCAATACCAACCTAATAAGGCGCGCTTCATCTTGCAGCACCCATTGTGACTTGACTAGCGGAGGCGCGATGGACTCGAGTCCTTCACCTTCGCGGCCGTGACACGTGGAGCAGAATACAGAGTAGACTTCGGCTCCGCGTTCATAGGAGGGTTCGAAAGCGGTTGGGAGGAGGCGAACGGCACTCAAGTCTTGCACAAGGGCCATTCCCGCTGCGTGTTTGAGAGCCGAAACAATAGAGCCTCCTCCGGTCGCGTCCAGAAACTGCTGTTCGCGGTCTTCGAGCGATCCGAGGATGGTATCTATGATTTCAGGAGCCTCGTTTTGTGTTTGTGCCACAATGAGTTGAGCGCGCCATGCACGGCTGTTTTGGGCGCCTTTAGACATACCCAGGCCAGCGGCTACATAGCGGGCGACCTCTAAGGATGTGTCTGTCGTCATGGATTCTAGCACGCCTAAGTGCCCGGTAACGGCAGCGACTCGAGCTACGCTTGCGCGCACCTTGTCGTCTTCGGAGCGAGCGGCCATTTCTAGCGTGGAGGCGCTCACCAGTCCGAGTCCTTCCAGTGTCCAGAGAGCATGCACGCGGGTGCGGGCATCTCCAGCTCCGGTTGCCAATGCTTCTAGAGCGGTCTTTATTCTGGTAGATTTTCGTTCGATGAGTAATCGCTGAGCCGTATCCCTCCACCATCCATTGGGATGACTCAGGTTGACGACGAGTTGTTCATCTGAATCCCGGCTCATGGTCGGGTTCGGTCGAAGGGGATTGTTGGTGTATTTAACACGGTAAATGCGCCCTAGACCTAGCGGCATATCCAGATCCCGCATTTCGATCTGGCGTTTTAGGTAGTCGGTCAAATACGTGCTGTGCTGAACGACGCCTCGGTACATATCCATAATGTAGAGACTGCCGTCCGGTGCGGTGTAGCCATTAACGGGCCGAAATCGTTCATCAGTAGACGCTAAGAATTCCGCGTCCTGATAAGGCTCGGTGCCAACCACCGTTCCATCCTGGTCAGCTAACATAACCCGCTTTACCAGGTTGCCCACCGTTTCCTGAACGAATGCGTTCCCGTTGTATTCTGGTGGGAAATTGTCGCCGCGATAGATCACGGGTCCCGCTGCCGAAGTCACATTCGCCAGCTTGCCATCTTCGTCTAATGTGCCCGGTCTGTATCCTCGATTCACACCCGGATTCACTCGAATTGGATACGTTTTATTTGTGGCGCGACTTGGCCCATAGACCCTTCGATCACCAATCTCGCGGTGAGGATTACGGGCCACAGTGCTTGGAAGTACGTCGTCGCCAAGTAAAGTCTGGCTATTGTTATTGTAGAACAGTCGGCCCCAGTCATCTTGGGAAATGCCCCACTGACCCCGGTATTCGGTCTTTTCCTTCAACCACTTTCCATTTTGTAATCGGTAACGCTGATCTGACTTGGCGTTATAAATCCAGTTGTCCATCGCCACCAATAATCCGTTAGGTTGATGTTCTGGATTTCCACCCACGGCATATTCTGCGTCAACGACAGAGATGTCTCCCGCTTCATACCCGTTTCGTTTCGCGAAATACAGGTTTGGTGGGACAGAGTAGAGAACGCCTCCGTTATATATGGCAATTGCCCGGGGCAGGTAAAGACCATCTAGAAACACGGACGATGTCTCGTGAAAGCCGTCTCCATCTTCGTCCCTTAACACCACGATGCGACCTGCCGGTTCGCCCGTATTATCGCCCTCCGTCGTAGTCATGTAATCGCGCATTTCCACCACCCAGAGCGCACCATCTTCGTCGATCGCCATAGCCACGGGATCCACAACGTCGGGCTCCCGGGCCACGATCTGAACTTCGAATCCGTCTTCCACGGCAAAGCCTTCGATGGCTTCTTCTGCAGACAAAACGGGCGCATCTGGTATGTCATCCGGATCGACTATATCCACATTCATCGGAGCGTCACCCGGTGTTGGGGGAGGAGGCGCGGCCTGTTGGCAGCCGACAACAAAAGCGAAAAGCAGGAAGAGACGTTTCATAATCACAAGTGATAGTGGGGTTTGAAACCTACGCAGGCTACTCCACTTTGTCGAGCAAATTCAGATCAATGCAAATTAAGGGGAAGTTCGTGCTGATTTGGGATGCTCAGAAGGATATATTCCTGGCCTTTTCAGGTGCCATTCTTGCGACCACTATTGTCTCGGTCATTAAACGAACGTTCAATATCTATGAAAAGGAGTCCTAGCGACGTACTTCTTTCAGGTAGATTGAATCTTCCCGTACCCATTTACCACGTTCCATTTTATGGGGAACGAGGAGACCGTCTTCCATCATAAATAGGGTGTCATCGGCTTCGAAATGCTCTGTTTCGCCCAGAATAAGCTGTCCGTGCTTGTTAATATTCCACCGGGTTTCGTCTTCTTCGTCCACTTCAATGTCGAAGGCATCCGCCCAGACATAAAGTTCGCCGTCGTCTTCGAAATCAAAATGCACGTGAACCTCGTCAAGGATTCCGCTGACCGCGCTCAGAGCCATGCGTTCAAACAAGTTGCCACCTTCTTCCTCGAGGTCAAAAACCATTTCCCAAGAGGTGCCAATGAGGTCTCTCTCGCGAACACGGTCTTGAGCAGTTACTGAGGATGCGACCGTTCCGATGAGCGCAAGAAGTATCAGTATTCGTTTCATATTGAACCGACAGATTAGGAGTGAGAGGAGTGTATTGTATCGCGGAAAGAGATGATTGGTTACACGGGGTCATTAGCGAGCGTGACTTGTGTATGCCCTTCCAAACAGCGAAATTTTGATAATCACCGGTTTTTAAATCCCTCCAAAGCTTGGTTTGCTCATGAAAACGATTCGTCTGGTACTTCTTTTCTGTTTTATCCTCAGCGTGCCGCTGCATTCAATCGCGCAGGAACGTCGCTCCATTGAAGTTGATGATCAGTTCAAGATGGCCAATGTTGGCGATCTCCAGCCAAGTCCGGATGGGAAGTGGATCGCATATACCGTACGGACGACATCGCTTAAAGACGAAAAATCAGAAACACGAATTTGGATGCTGCCCACGAGCGGTGGCGAAGCGATACCCATGACGGCAAAAGGCTCCTCTGCTGGTCGGCCCCGTTGGAGCCCGGATGGCAAATACCTTTCATTTACGGCTTCTAGGGATAAGGGAAAGAGCCAGGTATGGATCCTGAATAGAATGGGCGGTGAGGCCCAGCAGCTGACTGAAATCAAGCAGGGCATTACAAGTTATGACTGGTCACCAGATGCTTCGCGCCTATTGCTTATGATAAAAGATGCGAAAGCAGATACAACAAAGCCTAAAACCGCAAAGCCTTGGGTTATTGATAAGCTGGAATTCAAGCGAGACAGGGTGGGTTACCTCACTGAAAACCGGCACAACCACCTATATGTCTTTGATGTTGAGTCGAAAGAATCTCGTCAGATAACCTCTGGTCCGTGGGATGCGTCAGGCGCAGTCTGGAGTCCCGATGGCAAACGTATTGCGTTTCACAGTAATAGGACGGAAGAACCTGCAGCGAACGATGATTCAAATATCTGGGTCGTGGCAGCAGACGATACCACGAAGGGTGCCAACCTGTTGAAGCTGACTCAGAACCCAATAATGGATACCTCTCCGGCTTGGAGCCTAGATGGGTCACTTATTGCGTATCGCACGCGCACTGATAAAGAGGCCAGTTGGTATTCGTCTGTTCATCTTGCCGTGGTTCCATCAAACGGCGGGGCAGAACGCGTACTAACGGAGGAGTTGGACCGGCGCATATCGAGTCCCAAGTTCTCTGCGGATGGTCAGCATATCTATTTCCAACTTGAAGACAGTGGCGAGTCTCAGATCGTACGAATTGATCATGTCTCGGGCCAGATGGAGCGCGTCGTCAAGGGAGATCTGACAGCGTCCAGCTACCAGCTTTTTGGCGATGATCAGATTGCGCTTATGGTGAGTCGTTTTTCACATCCCGGTGAGGTTCATGTGTATTCCGGAGGCACATTAAAGCAAATGTCTCACGTAAATGATGCGTTTTTGGCTAGCGTTAATCTCTCCCGTGTTGAGAACATTCATTTTGCGAGCAAAGACGGGACGGAAATCGAAGGCTTTGTGCATTATCCAGCCGACTACGATGCTTCAAAGCCGTACCCTACCCTCCTTCGTATTCATGGTGGTCCGGTTTCTCAATACAGCCACAGCTTTCACTTCAACTCAGAGGTGTTTGCCGCAAACGGTTATGTAGTTCTTCGAACCAATCCCAGAGGATCATCCGGATATGGTCAAGATTTTTCGACCGCGATCTTTGCGGACTGGGGTGAAAAGGACTCGGAGGATGTGATTGCTGGAGTAGAGTATTTGGTCAATAAAGGAGTTTCAGATCCGGCCCGCCTAGGATTGGGTGGCTGGTCGTACGGAGGTATGCTTACTAATTATGTGATTGTGAGAACGGGGATGTTTTCAGCCGCGACAAGCGGCGCGAGCATGGCGCATGCCATTCCCATGTATGGTCATGACCATTATCAGCGAATCTGGGAAGAAGAAATGGGGCTTCCATGGGAAAACAAGGAGGGCTGGGAGCGAATATCACCGCTCAATGATGTAGATAATATCTCCACGCCGACGTTGTGGGTGGGTGGTGAGAAGGATTGGAATGTGCCTATTATCAATTCTGAAAACTTCTATCAGTCCATGAAACGTATGGGGATCGACACACAATTGGTCGTGTATCCAGGTCAACCACACTCTTTGCTCGTTCCGTCGTATCGTAAAGATGTTCTAGAACGTTACTTGGCGTGGTATGATAAGTATCTCAAGCCGATGCCGGATGAGTTGTAAACCCGACCTCCTTGACCCACGGTTGGCACTATATCCGTTACGCAGACGGTGAGGACGCTCCCCGATCTGGGCTCGAGAACGAATTACAATCGATGTTATGGAAGTCCCTACGACTCGTATGTTATTCAAGCACGAACGTGTATCTGAGACGGATCGTCCATTTTGACGAATTTTACGAGTCAGCGCATGAATCGCTTTCTGATTACTGTTTTAATTCTACTGGTCGCTGGCTGTACAGAACCCTCATCTACGACTATGACTCCTGGTATTCGACATAAAGGATTCGGAACGCTTCCCGATGGGCGCGAGGCGACCCTGTATTCCATAACGAGCCCATCTGGAATGAATATGGAAGTGACCAATTATGGCGGCATCATCACGTCATTGAAGGTAGAGGACCGTGATGGGCGGTTTGATGACGTGGTTCTGGGTTTTGATCACTTGGAGGACTATCTGTCGGGCTCTCCGTATTTCGGAGCCATTGTTGGTCGATACGGCAATCGAATCTCGAACGGTCGCTTTTCGCTTGATGGGGAGACGTACGAGTTGGCTGCAAACGATGGCCAGAATCATTTGCACGGAGGAATACAAGGGTTTGACAAAGTGCTGTGGGATGCACGTCCGTTTTCAATGGGGAATGAGCACGGAATCATCTTTGAGTATGATAGCCCTGACGGCGAAGAAGGATATCCTGGAAATCTCTCGGCCAAAGTGACCTACATGATGACGGCGGATAACCGGCTGATTGTGAGTTATCAAGCATCGACGGATAAGGCTACGCCCGTAAACCTCACTCAGCACTCGTATTTCAACCTTGCTGGTCCTGGTTCGGATTCGATTCTAGATCACGTGCTGATGATTGCAGCCGAGCATATCACTTCGGTAGATGCTGAATTAATTCCTACGGGCGATCTGTTAGCCGTTGCCGGAACACCCTTTGATTTTCGCGTGCCGCTTGTCATCGGTTCTCGCATCTCTGAGACGGGAGCTGCGGGCGGCCAGCAGCTTGAAGTAGCTGGTGGCTATGATCACACATATGTCCTCTCGGGTGTTGGTGAAGGTCTCAGGTTGGCCGCCCGCGTGTACGAGCCTACAACTGGTCGCATTATGGAAGTCACGACCCGCGAGCCTGGTGTGCAATTCTATTCCGGCAATTTTCTGGACGGTAACTTTAGCGGAAAAGGAGGAAACGTATACGCGGATCGGTCCGGTTTCTGTCTGGAAACCCAACATTTTCCTGATTCTCCGAATCAAGCAGGGTTTCCCTCAACTATTCTGCAGCCTGGAGAGCTCTACAACACGCAAACGGTCTTTGCTTTTAGTACCGACGCAGACCAGTAAGTGGCGCTTAGCGAACTACGCGCTTTCCTTGATTTGAACAGCCTTAGCGTCCTTTTTTTGAGGCTCGGCCGCCTGCAGGCGTGTAGGTATCTTGTCCGTCTGTTAGCCAGTCGAGCGTAAATCGGACAAAGACGTTTTCCGTATAGTCGTCTTTTTCAAAGAAGAGTCCAATATCCCCGTTTTCGAGTATGGTCAAAGAGGAATAGGCTGATCCGCCTTCATGAATGGTTTTGCCTTCGGACCACGTTTTGCCTTCATCGTAGCTGATTCGAACGGTCATGTTTTCGCGTTTATCGGCACTTTTCGCGTTGGCAAACAGGAGACGGTCACGATCATAGCCATCGCGTTTGGCCGTGTAGCGTATGATACTTCCGTTGCAGCCCGGATCGATGAGGTTCGGTTCAGGATATGAGGTCCACGTCAGGCCTTCGTCGCTCGAAATGTGCACCCAGCGTAACCCTTTTCCGTTTGCGCGGCTGTTTATCATCCAACTTCCGTCAAGCAATTCAACGATCTTAGATTCGTCTCCGGGCTCGATGGGCGTATCGATCAGATACCAAGATTCTCCATGATCATCGCTCGCAAAGAGGTGTAATCCACTATCTAGGTTCACCATCGTATGAACCAGTTTACCGGTTCTAGTCTGTATACCACGGCCCGAGGTAATGAATTTGAAGTCATTGTGCCATTCGGTTTTGGTAATCTCCGGCGTGATATCAACGGGAGCGCTCCAAGTCGCTCCGTTATCAAGACTGCGCATCATGTGCAGGTAGTACACATCGGGCTCCACAGTGTGATCCATGAAGTTGTAGAACAGAAATATTTCGCTTGTTATCGCGTCCACGATCATGGATGGGTCGGATGCCGAAAGTGAATCGGGAAAATCGGCCACTGATTCAATATCTGACCAGGATGCTCCCGCATCGCTGCTTCGGCGCAAGACGATGTTTATGTCTCCACTCCATTTCAGGTCGCCACATGACGGAACGCGTTCATCGATTGCAGCGAGAAGGTCTCCATTAGGGGCTGTAACCAATGCCGGTATGCGGTAGCACGCAATGGCTTCATCGGAAGAGGCATTGAATAGGTCAACGGCTTCATCGATGGGGCGGGTCTGCGCTTGTACCAGTACGGGAATCGCAAGCAAAGCCAGAACAAAGTATATCGTGCGCATACTCATATTGTTGAGAGATCCCATATTTTTCCTGAAGATATGGTGGCTGTACCCTTGAATCCTTCTAATGCCCTGACCACCATAGCGTTGGCGATGTGTTCAGCTGGTATTGTCTTCCAGCGTTTAGGTAGTACAGCCATGATTTTCTGCCCCCAGCCCTCTCCCGTTCTGGTGTCACCCGGACGGTTTCCGCCTATGATAGAGGGTCGAAAAATCGCAAGCGACTCGAAACGAAGTCTTTTTAGATCTTCTTCCAGTTCTCCTTTGATGCGATTATAAAACACATTGGATTCGTAGTCCGCGCCGAGAGAAGAAACCAGTGAAAAGTGGGAGACTCCAAGAGCCTTTAAGCGCTGGGCAAGTCGAAAGGGAATATTGACATCTATTTCCCGCATGTTATGCTGACTTCCTGCCTTTTTGATGGTCGTTCCGAAGGCACAGAAAGCATGATCAATGGAAACTGGTGGTTCAAATGCGCTGAAGTCAGATCCATCAAAGCCCTGTTCAATGAGCTTGGCTGAAGATCGGTTAAGCGGACGCCGTGTAAGAGCTATTACGTTTTGGTAGTCTGGTGAAGCGAGTATGGAATCAAGGCAATGACCGCCTACGAGGCCGCTTGCACCTAGAATTAAGGCATTCATAGCGTTTTTCAATAGATGAACTTTCCTAAAGTACGGTTTCATCTATCTCTCGTTTGGTAAGAAATAAAAAGGCTTTGAATCCACATTACGCTACGGCCCATTCAGAAGTCATGGCCGCCCCGAATAAGGCCAAAGAAGACGGTGGATGGTAGATAACAAAGTCCGTTTTGATGCTGCGCCAGCGTATTAAGCACGACCTAATCCTGCCTTACTAGACCTTTGAACCACAAAAAAACCCACTCCTGCATGTGCAGAAGCGGGTTACGGGTGGGCGATACTAGACTCGAACTAGTGACCCCCTGCTTGTAAGGCAG
>DKOG01000221.1 GCA_002469915.1 Bacteroidetes bacterium UBA7368 | reverse complement strand
AGAGAGTTTTCCGGCGGCACGAGCCAGCCGCGGCCAGTCCTCGTCCGAAAGCCGGCCTGTTCGAGCCGCCTGTGCATCGACGCGGGCTTCTGAGGTGAGCAAGCGCTGCGCTAGCTGGCCCGAACTCATCTCGAGAGAGAATATGACGACCCCTGTGGCACCTTCTGGGTGTAAGGCTGCATTTCTGGCCATGGCCAAGGAAAAGGCCGTTTTACCCATCGACGGACGGGCTGCAATAATGATTAAATCCGAAGGTTGCCATCCCCCCGTCATCTGGTCCACGCGCTTAAACCCACTTGGAACACCGGTGATACCGCCCTCCTGTCCGTGAATCGATTCCAGTCGGGCCAGCGTTTCGCGCAAGACCTCGTTCATGGAAGTGGCCGAGCGCCGAAGCTGAGAATCTGAGATACGGAAAATTTCGCTCTCGGCTTCATCGAGTAATTCAAAGGCATCGGATCCCGGTTCATAGGCTCGTCCAACCATGGTGGTCATAGTCTCAATAAGACCACGAAGCAGGGATTTTTCTGAAATAATCCGAGCATGGTATTCTACGTTGGCAGCCGTGGCTACAGTAGAGGTTAACTCCGATAGGTAATAGGCGCCGCCTGTCTCCTCAAGTTTGCCCCGGCGCTTTAGTTCGTCTCCCAAAGTGATCACATCTACCGGATTACCCCGCTCGAAGAGGCTTAGAATGGCCTCGTAGATCTGATTGTGCTGTTCGGTATAAAACGATCCGGGTGGCAACACTTCAATGGCTTTTGGAATCGCAACGCGCTCAAGCAGCATGGCCCCCAGTACGGTTTTCTCGACTTGAACGGCCTGGGGAGGCACGCGGCCCGCTTGGAACGATGAACCGGAGGCCGCGGGTGCAGACGACCGGTTGATGGCTGGCAAGTGGGGGTGTATTTCGTGGTGACTTTCGGACATAATGGGTTCAGGAGGCGGTCAATTCGTCGTATTTCTTTCGAAGGATCTGCACGTCTTCCCAAGTGGGTCTTCTCCAGTTGGGATTGCGAAGCAAGGCAGCTGGGTGATACGTAACCAGGACAGGAATGCCATGGTAGTCATGGAAGGTGCCGCGCATGGCTCCTAGGGTTGTATCTAGCCCCAGAAGAACGGTCCCCGCTGTTTTGCCCAGACACAAAATGAGTTTAGGACGGGTGAGGGAAATCTGTTTATACAGAATAGGGAGGTGTCCCTGGAATTCCTCTGCGGTCGGATGCTCATCGCCAGAGGGTCTGCTTTTCAGGATATCCGTGATGTAAACCTGTTCGCGGTCAAAACCGATGGCCTTCAAAATCTGGGTCAATTTTTGACCAGCTGGCCCAATAAAAGGGTCCCCCTTTTCATCCTCTTCTGCACCAGGAGCATCTCCAACTACCATGAGATCGGCTGTTGGATGGCCGGCGCCAAACACTGGGTTCTGTCTGGAGTTGTCCAGCTCAATCAGCTTAGTATGGGCTACATAATGAGCAACCTCTTCTAGCGAGGTCATTCCAAGTAGCGGCGAATCCGCTGGGATCAACGCGTTTATTTGGGAATACTGATCCGTTTGTCGGTTGGCCGGTGCTATCGGGGCTGAATCAGCAATGGGCTGTGTTACGGCCTCTGGTTCAGCTAGATCTGCGACCGGTGCGGGCGCGGAATCATCGGGTACCAAAACCGATCCGTAGAGGGCGATTTGGTGTTCGAATGCTGCTCGAATGTCTTCCAGGTCAGATGGCACAGGTCAGGCGTGGATTCAGGTTGAGAGAACGATTCCAATGTAGAAAAAATCGTCAGGTCAGTTTGGCAAAAGTCTCACCAAGAAACCCTATTCGTTATGCACATATTGTGGATTACTCGTTCGGCTCGAGCGCTGTCTCAAGAATCGCTTCGGCCACTTCATCCTTCGGCATTGTGGGTAGCTCTATCGTGCGACCTCGTCGAGACAATAGCGTAACGCGGTTCGTACCGGTGCCAAATCCGGCGCCATCTTCTTTCGGGTTGTTCAGTACAATCCAGTCCAGATTCTTGCGATCCAGTTTTCCCTTGGCATTTTCCAGGCCGTTATCTG
This sequence comes from Bacteroidetes bacterium UBA7368, assembly GCA_002469915.1. Classification (GTDB taxonomy): domain Bacteria; phylum Bacteroidota; class Rhodothermia; order Rhodothermales; family UBA10348; genus UBA10348. The sequence continues at coordinate 9,174 of DKOG01000221.1, read as the reverse complement.
TTTCGAGTGCAAATCCAATGAGTACCTGACCTTCTAGCTTGGACGCACCCAAGCCGGCTAAAATATCGACGGTAGGTTCGAGCTCCATCTCGCGCGAAGTCCCCGTTTTCTTGATCTTGGAAGCGGACGTTTTTGTCGGTGTAAAGTCAGCAACCGCAGCCACCATAATCACAATATCAGCATCTGCGTGCTGCTGTACAGCCTCGTGCATGTCGTGGGTAGAAACCACGTCGATGCGGCGTACTAAGTCCGGCGTCGCAAGTGACGTCGGTCCGCTCACGAGCACGACATCTGCCCCACGCCGTCCTGCGCTACGGGCAATTTCATACCCCATCGTCCCCGTTGAGTGATTAGTAATGAATCGCACAGGGTCGATTGCTTCACGGGTTGGGCCTGCGGTTACCAACACTTTTTTGCCTGCTAGCGGTCCACTTTTTGATGCTAAGGCTGCTTCAATCAATTCAGTGGCTTTTTCAAAGATAGATGTCGGCTCAGGAAGGCGTCCTTGGCCAATAAGGCCACTTGCGAGGGATCCGTGTTCTGCATCCATGACGATGGCACCATTTTGGCGCAACGTGTCCATATTCTTTTCTGTAGCTGGATGGATATACATATCGTGATCCATTGCAGGACAAACTAGAATCGGGCAACGCGCAGTCAACCCAACGGCGGTGAGCATCGAGTCGCAGCTTCCGGCGGCCAGCTTCGTTATGGTCTGTGCTGTGGCTGGAGCCACAATAAAAAGATCCGCCCATAGGCCAAGCGATACATGCTTGGTCCATGATCCAGACTCGTTTTCTGGAAAAATTTCAGTGAGTACCTCATTTTCGCTGAGCGTCCCTAGTGTCAGAGGCGTCACAAAACGCGAGGCGTCTGGCGTCATAACTACCTTGACGTGGGCACCAGCTTTCTTAAAGAGACGAACAAGCTCCGGAATTTTGTACGCTGCAATTCCACCGGATACTCCAAGTAGGATTCGGCGCCCGTTCATAGTCGAAGATGGGGATACATTCATGGCCTATTCAGATAGGGGAGTCCAGATGGAGTGCTTGCTAATGGTCTCTCGGCACCAGTTGCTACGCTCCATGGTCAATTTGGGTCATTCTTGTTCGATAAAACCACGTACCAAGGAAACCACTTCCGCAACTGCATCGCTGAGCACACCATTGGTGACAATGTGATCGAAGTGCTTTGCAAAGGTCATTTCGTATTCGGCCTTGTCGATCCGCTCCTTTAGAAAGGCTTCAGTTTCGGTACCACGCTCCTGAAGCCGTCTTTTGAGCTCATCTATTGAAGGTGGACGTATAAAGAGGGCCAGACAGCGATTTGAATACTGTTGCTTGACGTTTACTGCACCAACTACATCAATATCCAACAGTACGGGATGCTGCGCAGAGGAAGACTCTACCTCGGATCGAAGCGTCCCGTAAAAGCAGTCTGTATAGACCTCTTCGTATTCAAGTAAGAGATCCTCTGCAATGGCTTTTTGGAAGGCGTCTACTGAAAGAAAATGGTAGTGTTTTCCGTCAACTTCATGGTCTCGGGCAGGCCGAGTAGTAGCAGACACACTAAACGAAATAGAAGAGATCTCTTCCATTAAGTGTTTAGCAACCGTTGTTTTTCCTGATCCGCTGGGCGCTGATAAAATGATGATACATGGACTTTCGACGTCACTCAACGTTTTCTACCTGTTCCCGAATTTTTTCAAGCTCCTCTTTCATACCGACCACTAAATGAGCCATTTCGGCATCATTGGATTTGGAGCCAATCGTGTTGATCTCCCGATTCATTTCCTGGGCAAGAAAGTTCAGCTTGCGCCCAACTGGATCCCCCGAAGCGATGGCCTCGCGAAAAAGCAGCAAGTGAGAGTCAAGCCGGACACACTCTTCTCGAACATCTAGCTTGTCGGCTAGCATGGCCATTTCAAATTCTAGACGATCCGGGTCAATGCGTCCGTCACCCAAAATTTCAGCCAGTCGAGTCTTGAGCCTATCACTGGCCGATTCTACCCTCAAAGGGGCCAATCTTTCGCCTTCGCGTAGGTTTTTCTCAATCCCGTGAAGGCGTTCTTCGAGTTCAGTCTGGAGGGCTAGTCCTTCTTGCAAGCGCATGTCTCGCATAGCTTTGCAAGCCATTTCAAGTGCTTTCTTGGTAGCGGCCCACCCATGATTTTCTTGATCTTCAAGCTTTTCTTCGGGCTCCAAAATGTCAGAGTACCGAAGCAATTGCTCTAAGCGGATGGGCTCTTTGATTCCTGCAACCGTCTTGATCTCCTCAAGTATGGAGCGATAAGCCGCGACGGCCGCTTGGTTTACTCGAAGGGGCGGTGCATCGGGAACGGGCTCTTCAATTTGAATGGATACGGAAAAACGTCCACGAGCGAAGGCGTCTTTGATGATACGTTGGATGTCGCCGTCCTTATCAGCCAATGATCTTGGCGTTCGGAGATTAACCTCACAAAACCGGCTATTTACCGAGCGTAATTCTGCGGTCGCCGTGTAGCCGCCGACTTCTGATTCACCTCTACCAAATCCGGTCATACTGGCAATCATGTAGGAGTCCCTGAATAAATTGAATGGGTTGAATTGCAGGAAATATACACCACCCGTTATTGCCCGGGTATGAGTTCTGGAATCTGTTGATTGATCAAAAAGATGACTTTGTAGTCGCCGTCATCGTTTCGGCCAGACATGACCAGATCCATATCTCCATCTAGATTATAATCTCCAAAGGCCACCGAAGCGTTGGAAAGACCCTCAACATCGAGTTCTGCAACAAATTGGCCGTTCTCATTGCGGAATAGTCTCCCTACTGGTGCACCAAGAGGTTTGGAGGCGCCCATTACAAAGAGGTCCGGGTCTCCATCGTTTTCATAGTCACCCCACCATGCGCCACCTGAGAGGACCCCGTCAAAGGGGAAGGAATACTGGCTGAACGCGGCGCCGTCATTTACAAATAGAATGGCCTGTCCGTGCAGTAATTCAGGACCCAGTTTTCCGCCGGTGATAAACAGATCCAAATCTCCGTCCACGTCAAAATCTGCCCAGGAAACAGATCCTGAAGTTAATTTTGGGAAATCACCCGGGACTGAAACGTATCCAAACCCTTCGTTTCGGAAGACCGCACTGAAGAGGTCGCCACCTCCTTGGTCTCCTGTCATGGCGATATCGAGGTCGTTGTCTCCGTCGATATCAGCCCAAGAAACATCTCCAAATACTAGGCCGGGCAGCTCGATACCAGACGATTGCAGGCTACCATTTAGGTTCTCGTAGATAAGGGTAACAGGGTCGTAAGGAATCTCCAAGTTTCTGGCTCCCGAGACGAGTAAGTCATCGTCGCCATCATTGTCGAAATCTCCCCACTCAACGGCTCCACCCCATACTTGATCAATACCATCGAGGGCTAAAAGATCAAACTCGGTTCCATTATTTCGATATATGCTGGTTTCTACCTCTCCGTTTAGGGCAGAAATCCCGGAAATGACTAAGTCTTGAAGGCCATCACTGTTCAGGTCTCCGAAAGAGGCTTTCGGATATTGAACGGCTTGGAGATAGGTTGCCGTTTCTTCTAGAGCCTTGAACAGGTACTCTCCGGAGCCATCGGGAAGGGGCCAGGTCGTATCAATGGTCTGATAGATGAGCATGATTCCGTTTTCAGAGGTGTCCCCTCCAATAAGCAGGTCTAGGTCCAGGTCACTATCAATATCCGCGAACTGCACGAGGCCATTACTGATCTCCGGTAGTGGGAAACTGTACTCGATTGGATCCCTAAAGGTTGATACAGCCTGTCCTGCCTGTCCAAACGTTAGAATGCGGTCTTCGCCACTATACCTCACTGTGTGGCCATCCGTCGCAATCACCGACCACTCGTAAGCCTGATTGACCGGGATGAGCTGAGTAGATAGCTCAAAGAAAGTAGTTTCTAGATTGGGGAAGGAAAGCTGAACACCTGGCCCGGACAGAGACAAGGTGTATAAGATGGGTTCATCATCGATACTTGGCTCCCATTCAAATAAGATCGTTTCCTCGGTTGGATCGACATATCCAGCAACAGGTGGGTTGGTCTGTGTAAAAAATGCGGGAGGAGTGTTAAGCCCGAGTCCGCGAACCAGCACGAGATGTTCGTTGATGGGGATATCTGTGTAGGATTCATCCGGACCGAAACTCCAATCAATGGTTAGTTCTTGGATTTCAGTGGCTGAACCTAATCCGAAATGAGCTTTCAACTGGTCACCGTGTCCCAGGCCGCCCGAACCCGCTTCAATCGTGCGGACTTGTGTTCCAAATTCGGTGGTGAGACGAACCGTGGCACCTACGCCAAACCTGTTCTGAGTATCGTCTTTGACCTGAACCGTGACCCAGTTATTGTCTCCACCGTTGTTGTAAAGAATGCCGCTTTGCGGATATAAGAGATCGATCCAACCGTCGTTATTGAAATCTCCAGAGCCAGAGGTTTCGCCCGGCACATCACGAAACCCGGTTGCCTCTTCGAAACGGTCGGTAAACGTTCCGTCTTGGTTATTGATGTACATCCGACCGTTCGTGTTGATCGGTACGTAAATATCCACCCAGCCGTCATTGTTGAAATCAGCAACGGTTGCGGGGCCGTTGTCGAGCGGCCTTATACCACCGATACCCGCTTGCTCAGATACATCAACAAAGTTTCCGCTGCCATCATTGTGATAAAGCTGATTCAACGGGTTGTTTAGATCCGCACTGTTATTGATTACGAGAAGGTCCAACCATCCGTCGTTATCATAGTCGAGCCAAATACCCTCTTCTGAATTTCTGCGGCTATCAACGCCCTTAATTTGGCCTTGGTCTCTCCATCGAATTCTGAAGCTACCGGTCTGGGTTAAAAGAGAATTGGGGGCCACGCATCCGGCCCCGAAGATGTCGACATCTCCATCGTTGTCAAAATCACCCGGTGAAATATTACAGGTGGGGGAATTGGTCCTGAAATTAAAAAAGGAGCCTTGTTCTGAGAATCGACTATTACCAAATCCGGTGTACAGAGCGTGATTTCCGTCGTTGTACGTGATCGCCAAATCGGGCCAGCCATCTTTATTGAGATCTCTCCAAAAGCCACCTTCCGCAGCATTTGCCAATTGGATATTGGTGGCAATATTACCCAGTTCAAACTTGCCTCCAGTCCGGTTTAGAAAGAGCCGACTTCCTGGTTCTACATCAAAGATGAGTAAGTCCAGTAGGCCGTCGAGATTGGCATCCGCAAACACGCCTCCTTTAGGTCCCTCTCCTTCGTATGAGATTCCGGCAAGCTCACGAACTTCCTTAAACATCCCGTTTGGCTCTTGGCGATACAAAGAGCCTGGATGGTAGTAGTCTAGGCGACCATCTCCGTTAAAGTCGGCAATGGATACCGCGCTAATAACGTCGGCGGGAGGAGGAGGAGGATCGAAAATACCCGTTTCAAACGAAAAGGTCTGGCCATTGGCTGGTATGTTCAGCCCCAGAAATACAACCAAAAGAAAGAAAGCACGAGATAGAGCGCAGCGATTCATAGTTGGCACAGGATTGAAAATGCAGTTTGAAACCTACGAAATTGAGAGCTGTGGTGAAATGTATTCCGGATGGACATTAAAGGAATACCGGGTCAGATCTAAGCGAGTAGTACGTCATGGCTTGGAAAGGCAATGAGGCGTCTGTTGATAGCCTCAAAAAGATACCCACATTCTAGGTTGCCATAATTGCTGAGGCCCATAGGTGAAGGGTATAAAAAAGTCCCGCTCACATCGTGAGCGGGACTTTTCATCGTGCGGAGAGAGAGGGATTCGAACCCTCGGTACGGTTACCCGCACACACGCTTTCCAAGCGTGCTCCTTCAGCCACTCGGACACCTCTCCGGCTTCAGGTCGCTCTAAATGCGTGCGATGAATACTTGTTTCTGACTCTGAACGCAAGATCTATGAATCTTTCGGGCATACAGTGAAGGCATAAGCGCTATACCTCCATGATTTCTGCCTCTTTGTGGTCTAGCAAGGAATCGACCTTTCCGATGTTTTTGTCCGTCATTGCCTGAAGAGTGTCTTCCGCTTCAAATCGCATGTCTTCAGGAAGATTTTCTTCATTCTGTGTGGACTTGACATGGTCTTTTGCATGTCGACGCACATTTCGAACGGCGACCTTGGCATCCTCACCCCGCGTGCGGGCAGCCTTGACCAGATCCCGCCTGCGATCCTCAGACAGTGGAGGAACAGGAAGGCGAATCATAGCGCCGTCATTGGACGGGTTTAGTCCAAGGTTAGCTGATTGAATGGCTTTTTCAATATCTGCCAAAGCACTCGCATCCCAGGGTTGGACCACTAAGAGGTCTGCCTGAGGCGCATTGATTGAAGCCATCTGACTTAGAGGAGTGATGGATCCGTAATAATCGACCTTGACGTTTTCAAGCATGGACGGTGTGGCTCGACCAGCTCGGATAGACATTAACTCCTGGCGCAAGTGGTCAATGCTTTTGGCCATATGCTCAGAGGCATCTTCGAGTATGAGTTCTAGTTCTTCGTGTATCATTTCAACGTTGGTAGGTTAGGCCTAAATCAGGCCAGTTCAGTCTCCTTTGAACGGTCCCAGTGGACCAAAGTGCCGATAGGTTCTCCTTGTGCAATACGCGCAAGGTTGCCACCCGAGTCCATATTAAACACAATAATCGGAACTTGTGACTCTTTACACAAGGTGAAGGCGGTCATATCCATGACTTTGAGGTCTCGGGAAATGATCTCTTCTCCATTGATTGAGCGGTATCGCTTGGCATGAACGTCCTTTTCAGGATCCGCTGAGTACACCCCGTCTACTCGCGTGCCTTTGAGGATCACGTCGGCATCCATTTCGAGGGCTCTTAGCGCAGCTGCTGTGTCCGTGGTGAAATATGGATTGCCAGTGCCTGCACCAAAAATGACGACCCGTCCCTTTTCTAGATGTCGTAAGGCGCGCCTTCGGATGAAAGGCTCTGCAATTTCGTCCATGTTTAGGCTGGATTGCAGTCGTGTATGAATTCCAGCTTGCTCTAGGGCATCCTGAAGGGCCATCGCATTGATCATAGTGGCTAGCATGCCCATGTAGTCTGCATGGGATCGGGTCATGCCTTTCGTTGCGTTATTCACGCCTCGAAAAATATTACCACCCCCTATGACAATGGCCAGTTCAGCTCCTATGTCTACAACATCTCGCACTTCTGCGGCATAGGCTCCTAACACTTTTTCATCTATCCCGAATGCTTTGTCGCCCATTAAGGATTCGCCGCTCAATTTGAGCAAGATGCGTTTGTAAGGCAGGCCGTCTTGAGAGTTATCGTTCACGTGCAAATCGGGATAAAAGCAGGATAAAATCGGGCAAAAAGGTGGTCTAAACTAACGTTTTACCGAGTCAGGATCAATTTTGAAAAGACACTCATGGGACGTGGATGAAGATAATCTAGCTCAAGTCGTACTGTTCTGCTGTTTAAGGCAACGCGTAGTACAAAAAAAAGGGGGGCTCGCAGCGCGAGCCCCCCTTTTTGCAATAATGCCATTCCGAAGAATTAGCCGCCAAGTGCAAAACGTACAAACGTTTTCACTTCAGCACCTGTGCTTTTCAGCATTTGGCCAACGGTCATCGATGAGTCCTTGACGAAAGGCTGCTCTAGAAGAACGTTGTCTTTGAAGTAGCGCTCTAGCTTACCTGTTGCGATGCGATCGATAATCTGTTCAGGTTTACCTTCCTCGCGAGCCTGGTCTGCGGCGATTTTCATCTCGTGCTCCTGGACTTCCTTTGACACCTCATCACGATGAGTAGCAATAGGATTAAGGGCAGCTACCTGCATGGCCACATCACGACCTGCAGCCGCTAAATCTCCATCACCAGAGATATCAACGAGCACACCGAGACGCGCTCCTGGATGAATGTATGAAACGACTGTTCCGCCGTCGCTGTTCAAGACAGCAGTGCGGCGAACGTCAATCTTTTCACCAATCTTCCCAGTCATATCTGTTAGTGAGTCGGCTACGCTGCGGCCATCTTGCATGGATGCAGCAAGAAATGCGTCACGGTCAGCGGGTAGCGTAGACGTAGTCAGGTCAGCTAGCTCGGCAGCATAACTTTGGAAGTCATCGTTCCGTGAAACGAAATCCGTTTCGCAGTTGACTTCCACAAGAATGCCCGTTGCATCTCCGTTTGCGCTTCCCGTTGCGATAATTCCTTCCTTGGCGTCACGATCAGCGCGCTTAGCAGCGACTTTCTGGCCCTGAGTACGAAGGAGGTCAACAGCAGCATCAAAGTCGCCGTTTGTTTCGACGAGCGCTTTTTTACAATCCATCATGCCGACGCCAGTGGCCTCGCGCAACTTCTTTACGTCTGCAGCAGAAATAGACATATTCAACTGATTTTATAGGTTCGATGCTCTGCTGGCGAGCACCGATCCCGGGGTTTGTTTTTGGTGCAATCCTACAGGATTGCCTGGTCCGGACAGAAAGAGGGCCTAAGCTTTAGCTTTGGCAGCTGCGGCGGCTTCTTTCTTGGCGGCTGCCATTTCAGCCTTGTCCTGTGCTCGTTTTTCCTTCTCGGCTTTCGAAGCAGCCTCCTGAATAGACCGCTCTTTTTCACCTTCTGAAATTGCAGCAGCAATTACTCCTGTAATCAGATCGATAGACTTGAGAGCGTCATCATTGGCAGGAATTGGGAAGTCCACGACATCAGGGTCACAGTTGGTGTCCACGATGGCAATAATGGGAATCCCGAGTTTTTTGGCTTCTTTAACAGCGATGTGTTCGCGGTTGATATCAACAATGAACAATGCGCCAGGGACGCGAGCCATGTCTTTGATACCGGTAAGTACTTTTTCGAGCTTTTCACGCTCACGGGCTTTCATGAGGCGCTCTTTTTTCTTGAGCTGCTCGAGAGTACCGTCTTCTTCCATTTTGACGAGCTCTTCCATCCGGCGGATAGAGCGACGAATGGTCTGGAAGTTGGTAAGCGTTCCACCTAACCAGCGCTCTACGACGTACGGAGAACCGCATTCGGAGGCGTGCTTTCGGATGATATCTCTTCCCTGCTTCTTGGTGCCCGTGAAGAGAATCTTCTTTCCCCGACGGGAAAAGCGGGCTGCAGCTTCTGCGGCTGCGTCCAAGTAGGACTGCGTGTGATTCAGGTTGATGATGTGGATTCCATTGCGCTCCATGAA
>DKOG01000033.1 GCA_002469915.1 Bacteroidetes bacterium UBA7368 | reverse complement strand
CACGGATAACCTCCACGGTATCCAGAACTCAGACTGGAAAATTGTGCTTAACTGGGATGGGCACCAGCCGGCAACTGAGCCAGGTAACCCCAATATCATGTATGCGGAGCGGCAGCAAGGTGCGCTGTCGCGGATCGACATGATCACGGGTGAGGCGATGGACATTCAGCCTCAACCCGGCGCGGATGAAGACTACGAGCGCTTCAATTGGGATGCACCCATTTTAGTCAGTCCACATTTGGCCACGCGCATTTACTTCGCGTCGCACCGCCTCTGGAAATCCGACAACCGTGGCGATAGTTGGACGGCTATCTCGGGTGACCTAACCCGTGACCAAGACCGATTCACGTTGCCCATTATGGGCGGTACGCAGAGCTGGGATAATGCCTGGGATGTAGGTGCAATGTCGATGTACAACACAATCACATCTGTTTCTGAATCGCCTCAGCAAGAGGGGTTGATTTACGTAGGTACGGATGATGGTCTCGTGCAGGTCACCGAAGACGGCGGGGCCAACTGGCGCAAGATCGAAGTGGGTTCCATACCGGGCGTTCCAGCTACGGCGTTCGTCAATGACGTTAAGGCGGATATGTACGACGTCAATACCGTTTATGTCATCATGGACAACCATAAATACGGTGACTACAGCCCCTATGTGATGAAAAGTACCGATCAAGGCCGCTCATGGAAGTCCATGCGAGCCAACTTACCAGACCGCACCCTAGCCTGGCGCATCGTGCAGGATCACGTGGACAAAGACCTAATGTTCATTGCTATGGAATATGGCATTCACTTTACGGTGGATGGGGGATTAACTTGGGTCAAGCTGACCGGAAATATGCCAACCATTTCATTTCGCGATCTGGCCATTCACAAGCGGGAAAATGACCTCGTTGGGGCTTCATTTGGTCGCGGATTTTTTGTGTTAGACGATTACACCTCACTGCGCGATGTATCGAATGAACAACTGGCTCAAGAAGCGACCCTATTCGGTGTGCGCAAGGCGTGGTGGTATGTACCGCGTCCGATGCTAAGCTTTGATGACACGCGTGGCTCACAGGGTTCAGACCACTATGTGGCTCCGAACCCTGAGTTTGGCGCGACCTTTACCTATTACCTGCGTGACTCGATGCAAAAGCTCAAGCAGGTGAGGCAGGAAGCGGAGAAAAAAGCCGTCGCGAACGGTCAGGCAGTAGCGTTTCCGGGCTGGGATGCTGTGGAGGCCGAGCGCAGCGAGGCCGACCCTGTCGTGATCCTCACGGTTCGCGACTCTGAAGGCAACACCGTTCGGCGCATCGAGGGACCGGTCACCAAAGGATTCCACCGCGTTTCCTGGGATCTGCGCTATCCGTCTCCACAAGCAGTCACCTCAGCAGATGCATCCTCAACAGCCAGTGGAATGCTTGCTCAACCCGGGCAATACACCGTAACAATGTCGAAACGAATCGACGGAGTGGTTACCGAGCTTTCTGCACCACAATCTTTCGATGTCGTGCCGCTTCGCGAGGGCGCTCTTCCCGGTGCTTCTCATGCAGATGTTGCCGCTTTCTTCCGAGCGTACGAGAATGCAGTTGGCCGAAACTCTGTGTTGGATGCTTCACTTTCAGAAGCCATGGATACGATCACCAAAATGGAAATTGCCTTATCCCGTGCAACGGGTGGCACCGGTGATTTGGATTCTCGCATCCACGACGCGAAACAAGGACTGTTGAACCTTCGAGCGGATGTCTATGGACCACCGGCTCGACAGGAACCCGGAGAACGTGTTGCCCCAACCGTTGGCAGCCGCCTCTCGGTCCTTGACATTGGCCTCGTCACATCCACGTATGGCCCTACCCAAACGCACAAAGAGCAGCTCCAGATTGTGAACGAACACCTCGCAGGATTCGAAACTACCCTCTCAGTGATCAACGAATCGTTGACTGGAATTAGAATGGCCCTACGTGACGCCGGAGTGCTGTTTGTCGAATGATTAAGCGTATCGCATCCACTTGATCATTTCTTTCAGTGATGGTTTTTTGCCGTAGCTGAGGATTCCGATCCGGTAGATGCGTGAGCTGACCCAGACGGCGCCCACGAAGGAGGCCATCAACAGCGCGAAGGATAGTCCCACTTGCCAAAAGGGAACGTCTATCATAGCCACTCGCACGACCATAGGAATGGGTGCGGTAAAGGGAAACATGGATAGCGCAACGGAAAGTGTGCTGTTCGGAGCTTCAATGACTGCCTGAAGGAAGACGATCGATACGATGATCGGCATCATGAGCGGGAGCATGAGACTCTGGGCGTCTTGCTGTTGCTCAACGGCCGATCCTACGCCTGCAAACAGGGTGGCATAGAGCAGGTATCCCCCCAGGAAGAACAAAACAAACCAAATGAACACTTCAGGTCCTAAGTCAGGAATATTGAAGTTGGTTGCGGCCAGTATTTCTTCTTGCGAGGCCGTTTCGGGAAGATTCAGGTTTGCGGGATCTACGATCATACTGACAAGCGTCCCCGAAAAGAAGGTACCCGCTGCAATGAGTCCTGCCCAAAAACTCATCTGAACGAGTCCCATCGCGCCGATGCCGAGCACTTTGCCCATTAGCAGTTGGAAAGGGCGCACGGAAGAGATGATGATCTCGACCACGCGGTTCATTTTTTCCTGAATCACGCCCTGCATAACAACAGAACCGTAGATGAGCATGGTGATGTAGATCAGGAAGCCCATGATGGCACCTACGATGGCGTATGCCGCCGTACTGCCTTCTTCTTCGCCTTCATCTGAGATTTTGATGGTCTCCAGGTTGATGCCGGCATCAATGATGTCAAAGACTTCGCGGGATACGTTCTGATCTTCAAGGCGCTCGAGGCGAACCACGTCCCGAATTGTGCGCTCAAGGTCCCAGTTGAAACTACTGATGCCGCCGCCTTCACTGGAGTAATATCGTGCACCTGAAGTGCCTTCAATTAGGCCTTCTGGAAGGACAAGATATCCGGAGTACTCATCGTTTAAGACCTTGTTACGGAGATCTTCTTCGCGATCCACTGTGGCTACGAACGTGAAGCTATCGGAATCATCCAATTCCATACGTCCCGTCTGATCAAGCACGGCAATCGTTGATTCTCCTCCTTCAATGGCGGATGCGGTCACAAAACCGATTACGGTCATGAATCCAATGAGGACCATGGGGCCGAGCAATGTCGTGAAGACGAACCAGCGAGTCTTGACCCGCTTCATGAATTCGTTCTTGGCGACAACAAATGTTTTATTCCTAGGCATGATGTGGGTGCGGGTTATGCGATGGATGGGGCTGCGTCAGCTTCGTCGATATGTCCTTGCTGTTCGGTAACAGCGCGTACGAAGATTTCCCGCATCGGAGGTTCAACTAGTTCAAACCGGGTGATATCCTGCACATGAGGCATGGCCACTTCCAGTACGGCTTTTGGACGGGTACCGTTCAACAGGTTGATTTCTGCATGGCGAGTACTGCGCGTCCCGATGCGGGCCGCGCCAGAGGCTTCAAGGGTATCCAGAAACGCAGGATTTCCTTCGAAATCCATCAATATGGTGTTCTTTCCGTATCGGCGCTTCACTTCGTTCAGCGCTCCATTCACCACAATCTCTCCCCTCGAAATCAAGCAAATATCATCGCACAACTGCTCAACCTGCTCCATGCGATGTGAAGCAAACAGAATGGTGCGGCCCCCATCTTTAAGCTCCATGATGACGTCTTGGAGAAGCTCTGCGTTGATCGGGTCGAGGCCACTGAAGGGTTCATCTAGAATCAGGAGTTCAGGCTCGTGCAGGATCGTCGCGACGAACTGCATCTTCTGCTGCATCCCTTTGGAAAGCTCATTGGTTTTCTTGGACACCCAATCGAGTGCGCCCACGCGTTCCAACCAGTACTTGATCTTCTCGCGGGCCACCTTTCGGTCCATGCCCTTGAGCTCGGCGAAGTACATCAGCTGTTCGCCGACTTTCATCTTCTTATACAGACCGCGCTCTTCGGGTAGATAGCCCATTCGTTCCTGCGAAGCCGGTCCAACTTTGGCATCTCCGAACATTACCTGGCCTTCGTCCGGTATCGTGATGTAGGCAGCCATGCGGATGGCGGTGGTTTTTCCGGCACCATTTGGGCCGAGAAGACCGAGGATACGCCCAGGCTGGGCAGTAAATGAGACGTCGTTGACAGCGGTGAAATCACCATACCGTTTAGTCACGCCTTCAATGCTGAGTATTGGCATCGAGATTTGAAGGTTTTAGGTGGGCTACGCACAAGGCAGTAAGCTTCTTTCTACGGACTCCTGAGTAAAAGGTGCTGCTTACACCAAAAATCATCTTTACTCCTGAAAAAAAGCTTAATTGTAAAAAAAGACGTCATGATGTAACTTATAATTTACATCACGTAAAGAACAGCATACATAATAGCCAATCATCCTCCGTCACTGACGAACTCGAAACTATGCAAGACTCATACTCTCCGCTCCCACTTACTCCGATGTCCCGACAGGAAGTCTATGCCTGGTCGTCCACTCTTTCTTCCATCGTCTTTGCGTTGGTCTACCTTTTGTTCGTATTCGGCATCCCGTCCTTATTCGAACCCATCAGAGAGAATTTTATTCAGGCCGTCGTCATCCTGGTCATCGTAGACGTCGTATTCCAAACTATCATTTCCATTCAGTCGTCTCAAGGCGGACGAGTTGATAGAGACGAACGCGACGTCCGAATAGCCGCAATAGGATTCAAAATTGGCTATTACGTGTTCATGGTAGCCGTGCTCATTCTGATCGGGCACCTGTTCGTCTATGGTTTCATCAATTCACTCGCCGACCCGGTATATGTAGGAAGGATGGATGCAATGATTGTCCATTACTTGGTTGCCGTGTTTTTCGTAGGCACCACGGCAAAAAGCGTGGCTCAGGTCGTGTTATATCGGAAGGATGCATAGATGGAAAAGACAGCAATCAGAAATACGATCAGGCATCTTCGTTTTCATCACGACGAGATGACCCAGCAGGAGTTAGCGGATCGCATTGGAGCCACGCGGCAAACGATTTATGCCATCGAAGCGGCAAAGTATGCACCTTCCTTGGAGCTTGCTTTTCGGATTGCTCGCGTCTTCGGAAAAAAAGTAGAGGACGTATTCCAGTACGACGAAAAGCCCATTGCCTGAACGTACGGTAGAGGGGGAGTGGGTCCTTTAGAATTCCAGACTGCCCGAATGGGCTGCAAGAAAAATCTGTTTGGCGCCTTTCTCATCTAGAACGCGGGGGTTTGTACCGGTACTTGGATCAGCAACGGCTCGCTCAGCAATTAGGTCTACTTGATCATCCGGTACACCAAAATCTTCAAGCGTGTGCGGCACGTTGATCTCCTGACGTAACTGCAATACCCAATCAAGCAACGAGTCAAAACCACGATCAATTCCAATGGCATCACACATGGGGCCAATTTTGCCTTGGATTACTTCTCGGTTGTAAACCAATACATACGGCATAAACACGGCATTGGTCATTCCGTGATGCGTTTGGTACATCGCCCCTACAGGATGAGACAACGAGTGAATGGCGCCTAAGCCTTTTTGAAATGCCACGGCTCCCATGGATGCCGCAATCAACATGTGAGACCGGGCTTCGATATCGCTACCGTCTTTTACTGCACGCACGAGGGCCTGCGAAACAAGCCGCATGCCTTCTAAGGCGATTCCTGCGGACATGGGGTGAAAGTTGGGCGCGCAATACGCTTCCATACAATGAGCTAGTACATCCATTCCGGCACCTGCGGTGAGTACAGGTGGGAGCCCTACGGTCAGTTCAGGGTCGGCAATCACCTCGACGGGGAGCATCTTGGGATGGAAAATGATTTTCTTTTCCTGCGAGTCCTCTTTGGTAATGACGCTAGCCCGCCCTACTTCAGATCCGGTGCCCGCGGTTGTTGGGATGGCGATGACAGGTGCGATGGCATCGGCATTAGCGCGTGTCCACCAGTCTCCAATGTCTTCAAAGTCCCATATCGGCCTATTTTGACCTTGCATGAAGGCGATAGTTTTGGCCGTATCTAGCGCGGAGCCGCCTCCGAACCCAATCACGCCATCGCACTTTTCTTGCTGATATAAGGCGACCCCTTTGGCGACATCGGCTCCTTTTGGATTAGGACTGACATCTGAAAAGAGCACTGCCGATGAAGAAACTAGTTTAAGCGCCTGCTGCGTTATGGGAAGCGTCGCTAGAGAACGGTCAGTGACGAAGAGCGGGCGCCGGACACCGGCGCCCGCGCAGACATCTGCCAATTCACTTATGCGGCCAGCGCCAAAGCGTATTTCTGTGGGATACGACCAGTTGGCTTTCATGTAGAGCTACGTAAATAATATGATTTGGGACGAGTGAGATGCGCGTATCCTAATTCGGATAAAGTTGCGCCTCGGCCCGAGTTCTTGACCCCCGCCCAAGCAAGTGCCGGATCCAAGTAGTCGCATCGATTAAGAAAGATCGTACCAGCCTCAACCTGCCTCCCAATGTCTTGGGCAGCTTCAGAGTGAGCGGTCCATATCGAAGCCGTCAAACCAAACTCAGAGTCGTTCATTAAGCGGATGGCCTCGGCATCGCCGCCCACCGACATTATGCCCACGACCGGTCCAAAAGACTCATCTCGCATAATGGACATGGAATGATTCACATTGACTACGACCTGTGGAGCTACAAAAGCACTCGTAGGGTCAATTGAACCAAACGCGGCAGAATCTATAAGCGTTTGTGCCCCATCGGCCACGGCTTCATCAATCTGTTTCCGAACAAATTGAGCTGCATCTGCTGAAATCATGGGTCCAAGCGTCGTTTCAGGGTCCATTGGGTCTCCTACAACATACTGCTTAGTCAGCGCCACGAAGGCGTCCACAAACTCGGAATAAACCGTCTCATCCACATAAATGCGCTCTATACCGCAGCAGCTTTGACCAGAGTTGAAAAAGGCTCCATCAACTAGTCGCTCAGCGGCAAACGCAATATCGGCATCTGCCCGAACATAGGCTGGATCTTTACCTCCCAATTCCAATCCAACTCCCACTCCGCAGGATGCCCGATCCACGATATGACCAGAAGCGACAGATCCTGTGAAGTGTACCCGGTCAACAGCGCCACGAGCCAGCAAATCATCCGCCTGCTCATGGCTCAGCACTAAGTTGGTGAATAGTCCTTCGGGCAAATCAGCTTGATCACATGCTTGTTGAAACCGCTCTCCCACGAGTAACGTCTGCGGAGCATGCTTCAAGATGACGGCGTTGCCAGCCAAGAGAGCTGGAATTACCGAGTTTACGGCGGTTAGGTAGGGATAATTCCAGGGCGCAATGACAAAAAGTAACCCGATGGGTTCGCGTTCAATCCTACGCTCGAGTCCATCGGGAGAATCGATGTGCAAAGGAGCTAGTGCATCACTCGCTATATCGATCATATGCGACGCGCGTTGTTTAAACCCGGCCAATTCTCCCGCTCCATAACGAATTGGGCGGCCCATTTGTTGGGTCAATTCGGGTATGATCTCCTCTTTCATCGAAAGCATAGCGTCTACGATGGCGGAACACACGATCGCACGTTCAGCAATAGGGCATTGCGACCATTCCGCCTGTGCCACTCGCGCTAAAATGAGGGATTGAGTGATGGTCTCAGCAGAGGCTATTGATCGGTGGGCGACAACGCTGCCGTCCATCGGCGAGTAACTGGTAATAGATTCTTGCATCAATCAACTCCGCTCAAATCCACGTTTAACTTCCCAATCTGTGACCTGTCGGTCAAATTCGCTTTGCTCCCAGCGAGCAGTGTGCACGTAGTGTTCAATCACATGATCTCCGAGCGCCTCACGCAGCATGGCCGAGCCGTCGAGTGCTACAATGGCCTCACGAAGCGTTTTAGGAATTTCTCGTAAGTCATCGCCTGTGTATGCATCGCCCATATAGGCGTCTTCTAGTGCTCGTTTATTCTCTATTCCATCCAATCCAGCGGCAATCAAAGCGGCAAAGGCGAGGTAGGGGTTGAGATCTGCGCCACCTATGCGGCACTCGCTACGAATCGCCTTTCCGCCTTCTCCGCATAAGCGAAATCCGGCGGTGCGGTTATCTCGTGACCAAATAGCTTTGGTGGGTGCGAACGTCCCCGCCTGGAAACGCTTGTAGGAGTTGATAAATGGTGCTAGGAAGTACGTGATATCACTCGCGTGAGCGAGTTGGCCGGCCATAAAATGGCGCATCGTATCAGACATGCCGTGTTCGTCCTTCGACTCACAAAAAACATTGGATCCCTGACCGTCCTGCAAAGAGAGATGGATGTGACAGCTACTGCCGGCAAGATCCGTCTTCCACTTGGCCATGAAGGTGATCGCTTTGCCATGCGCGTCGGCGATTTCCTTCATTCCGTTTTTCATGATCACATGGCGATCCGCCATGGAAAGAGCATCTGAATATTCAATATTCAGTTCTTCTTGCCCAGGACCCCATTCGCCTTTCGAATTCTCTACCGGAATACCTGCGCCTTCTAATCCATTGCGCATTGCCCGCAAAACGGGCTCTTCTCGCGTGGTTTGCAGGATATGGTAGTCTTGTATGTACGTGCCGGACGTACGCGGTTCTTGGAAGTTGCGGTCGCTGATATCCCGATAGGATTCGTCGAACAAGTAAAACTCTAGCTCTGAGGCCATCATGGCTTTCAAGCCGTGGGCTTCGAGCCGAGCAAGCTGTTTCTGCAGCATGGCTCGGGGGCTGTGGTCTACGGGCTTGTGGTGATGATCTTCCACATCGCAAAGCACCAACGCCGTGGCTTCCAGCCATGGAATGCGTCGAAGCGTGCGAAGATCGGGCTTCATGACGAAGTCCCCATACCCTCTTGCCCAGTTGGCCGCCTTGTATCCAGGTACCGGTTCCATATCGATATCGTCGGCCAGCAAATAGTCGCAGGCATGCGTTTCGCCGTGGGCGCTTTCAAGAAAGAACCGGGCATGGAATCGCTTGCCAACTAATCGGCCAAACATATCGGGAAAACACACCAATACGGTGTCAATCCGTTCTTCTTTGACCTCTCTCTTGAGGTCGTCTAATGTCAACATTCCGTTCATCCTATTCACCTCGGTGTTCTATAGCAAATTCTTCTTCCGGTGAGAGAATCATTCTGTGACGGGCATAGAACCCAAAATATGCGAGGCCGCCGGCGAACCAGATCGCTGTTCCGTACACGCCAGGCCGGTATTCGGGATTAATAAACAAAAACAGTAGGGTCACGGCAGCAATAACTCCTGCGACAATAGCTCCGGGCTTACCAAGCGGGCTCACATAAGGTCGCTCTAGGTCCATATCACGGATATACAAGAAGGAGACCATTTGCATTATGTACGCGATCATAGCCCCAAAGACAGCCATGTTTAGGAGTACTGCGCCTACAGGAACGCTTCCAAAGAAGGACGAGCCGTATTCGATTATTAATGCCACTATAAAACCCATCACAGCTCCGACAACCAACGCAACGTGAGGTGTATTTCGAGTTGAGTGGGTTAAAGACATCCATTTTGGGAAATAGCCCGCCCGGCTTAGGGAGTAGATATTTCGTCCGTACGCATAGATAATGGTGTGGAAACTTGCGATGAGACCGGTCACGGCCACCATGCCGAGGAAGGACGTGCCGACGCCTTCTCCGAAAATAGTCTTGAAGGCGAGCAAAAGAGGTTCATCCGAAGACCCAACCACTGCAGACCCAGGAGCAATACCCGCGTTGAGAAATAACGTGAGAATGGACGCAATAATGAGGGTTAGAATGCCCCACAAAAGGCCTTTGGGCATATCTCGCTTGGGATCGTGCGACTCTTCAGCTGCTAGAGGCAGTTGTTCGATGGCCAGATAGAACCAGATGGCAAACGGTAGAGCGGCGGTTATTCCTCCAAATCCACGTGGAAACCACTTCGTTCCTCCGGCTTCGGGCTCAATGTTTAACGCATATTCCCAGCTGAAGTGCTGAAAGGCGCCAATCCAGAACACGACTAAAATAGAAAGAGCTAAAAACGTGATGAAGATGGTGAATCGAAAGGTGAGTTCGACGCCCATAATGTTCATACCGACAAAAATGGCATAGAAGATGGCCCACCAGGCGGGTGCAGCCAATTGGATTCCTATGAGGTCGTTCGCGATCGTACCCACATACCCTCCAATACCCACGACGATGACCGCGGGTGTGAGGATATACTCCATGCTTTCAGCAAGTCCAGTTATGAACCCTCCCCATGGACCGAGTGCGGTTCGTCCAAAGGAATAAGCTCCGCCCGTGTGAGGCAGGGCTGGACTCATTTCTGCAATGGAGAAACACAGACCTACATACATGACGGCTACAATGGCTGTTGCCACGAGCAGTCCCCCGAAACCTCCGGATGCAAGTCCAAAATTCCAGCCAAAAAAATCGCCTGAAATGACCGCTCCGACGCCAAGGGCCCAAAGAGACCAAACGCCTGCAAAGCGTCTAAGCTTTCTTTTTTCGAAATATCCGTCGTCTGCGGTGGTGTATTCCACCTGCCTTGAATCGTTCATTTTTGTCCTTAAGAGATGTGATCGAGGATAATAAACAACCAAGCGCAAAACTGCTCGGCATTTACTGGGCTTAATGTTTCTCTGCCTTTGGTCGAATAGTAACCTATATCCTATCTCTCTATGCAAAAACTCATTTTAACCACGGGCATCTTGCTTCTCGGGTTCGTTTTCACGTACGAAGGGGAGGTCACGTCTGGTCCTGGCCCCATGGCGCCACACGATCCGATGCAAATTGAGATAGAGCACGATGAAAGTTTTGAATTTAAAGGCATCCGAGTGGTCCCTAAGGCCGAGTTGTATGTACAAGCTCGTGTTTTGGGTGCCAAAAGGTATCGCACCGGATTTGAATCAGACCTGTCACCGGTAGATCTGGCATTAGGCTGGGGACCTATGTCGGATGAATCAAACTTGGAGCATATCGACATCCGGCAGTCCGGTAGATGGTATCGATGGAAATCCAAGAATCTTCCGATTCCGCAACCTGAAGTTTCGAATCACAGTGCGAACATGCATATGATTCCAGCTACACCTGAAATAGCCGAGCAGCTCAAGGAGATCCGAGAAGGCCAAATCATACATTTCGTTGGCAAGTTGGTTAACATCGAATCCGGTGAAGGTTGGCAATGGAATAGCTCTATGACGCGAACAGATCGAGGGAGCGGAGCGTGCGAAGTCGTATTTTTGGAAGCGATATCCGTACTTTAGAGCTAACTCAATTCGAGGTGGAATGAAAGGAGTATTGGTTCTATTCGCTTGGATGATACTATCAAGTGCCCAAGCCCAAACCCCAGAGTCTGGTTTTTACAAGCGGGAAGTTCTTCGTAATGATGGCATCGCCTCAATTTATCAAGTCTATGTACCGCTTGGGTATACGGCTGAAAAGGAGTGGCCAGTAATCCTATTCCTGAACGGATATGGGGAGCAAGGCGAAGACGGCGAAAAGCAAGTCGGAACAGGGTTGGGACCCGCACTTCAGAACCATCCGGAAAGCTGGCCAGCAGT
>DKOG01000240.1 GCA_002469915.1 Bacteroidetes bacterium UBA7368 | reverse complement strand
CATTCAAATTGCGTTCATGCTTCTGGGACAACCCGATGCTAAAAGTCAGCATGTGCGGATTCTAAGTCGTGTATCTCGGCTCATGAACAACGAAAAAACACGCCAGCTGATTTTAGATTCAAAATCAAAAAATGAATTGCTGGACGTGATTGTGGGACAAAGCTCCCCTCCTCTTTCTGGATAGTCTACCCCATGAAATCCTTTAAATCGATTCCAGGTACTTTTGATATCCTGCCGGAAGGACACACCTCCGGCGGAGATCTTATTGCTCCCGTTGCCTTGTGGCAGCATGTAGAGCAAGTGGTTCGCAGGGTAATGGCTGGATATGGAGCGCAAGAAATACGTACGCCCATTTTAGAGCCGACTGAATTAGTGGCTAGGGGAGTAGGTCAATTGACAGACATTGTGTCGAAGGAAATGTTTGCTTTCGAGCGGGGCAGTACAAATTATGTGCTACGTCCGGAAGTGACGGCCCCCGTAATGCGATCTTACTTGCAGCACCATCTTGAGCAGAAGGGCGGTGTTCAAAAATTATACTATATCGGACCCTGTTTTCGAGCTGAACGACCTCAAAAAGGTCGCTATAGACAGTTTCACCAGTTTGGTCTAGAAGTCATTGGAGCCAGCGATGCACGTGCCGATGCTGAAACTATTGCTTGCGCTGCTGACATCTATCAGGCACTGGGGATCAATGATTATCGTCTCAGGATCAATTCCTTGGGTGATGAAAACAGTAGACCTCGGTATAAGGAGGCGCTGATTGCCTTTTTGAAGCCTTTAGAGGACGAGTTGAGTGAAGTGAGCCGCGGGCGACTTGAATCCAATCCGCTGCGCATTCTGGATACCAAGAACGAAAAGGAACGGCAGCTCCTGAGTGACGCTCCCATTCTGATCGATTTTATTGACGACGAAAGTCGTGCGCATTACGAGGCTGTGAAGGCGCATCTGACTGCGATTGGTATCGCCTTTGAGGAAGATCCCTTTCTCGTCCGAGGTCTAGATTATTACTCGAGAACCTCTTTTGAATTTGAAAGTGATGTGCTCGGAGCGCAAGGAGCACTCGCAGGTGGGGGGCGTTATGATTTGCTTTCTACTGAGGTCGGCTCCAAAAAGGTTGTGCCGGCGGTCGGATTCGCGGCTGGAATGGAACGTTTACTCATGACGATGCATGAGGCTGGCTTGGCGGCTTTGGAGGAGTCTAGATTAGACGTCTTTATGGTCGGTTTGGGAGACGCCGCCGCCGATTGGATTTTCCCCACAGCTCACCGCTTGCGTGCACTTGGGTTAACGGTTGGATATGATCTCAAAGGCCGTTCCATGAAAGCTCAAATGAGAGAAGCGAATCGTCGAAATGCCAGGCGAGTCGTGGTAGTAGGAGATGATGAGCTGGAAAATGAGATTGCACAAGTAAAAGATATGGACCAAAGCGAGCAGCACCCCGTTCCTTTTGGTGAACTAGAGCAGATGCTTCAACCCTGATTCTGAGTATGTATCCACGTCTTAGCGATTTATTCAGCGATTATCTGGGCTTCAACCTCCCGATTCCCATAAACTCGTTCGGTTTTATGGTCGCCCTAGGCGCCATGACGGGGGCGTGGATTCTGCAAAAAGAGCTAGATCGGATGTATTCGATTGGCCAAGTAGGAAGCGTTCGGATTCCTGACCCTGAAAAAGGAAAGAAGGGCCGCACAAAATATGTAGATGTCAGTCCATCGTTTTTGGTGGGTACGCTGACCATCATCATTATTGTGGCTGGATTTTTTGGGGCCCGAGTCTTCCACATCTTAGAAAACCTGGATTCCTTTTTTCGGTCTCCTTCTCGGATGATATTCACGACCGGGGGATTCACTTTCTACGGAGGTATGATTCTCGGCGGTTTTGCTGTTGTGTATTACATCCGCAAGAAAGGACTGAATCTGGGTCGAACCGCAGATGCCTTTGCGCCTGGCGTAATCATATCCTACGGAATAGGCCGGTTGGGGTGTCAGTTGGCCGGTGATGGAGATTGGGGTATAGCCTCCGATTTGGCTGCAAAGCCTGAATGGTTGCCGATGTGGCTCTGGGCCGAGACGTATCCAAACAACATTATGGGGATCGATTTGTCGATGACTCCGGTCTATCCCACGCCTCTGTACGAATTTGCAGCCGCGATTGTCATCTTTATGATCCTTTGGGCCTTCAGAAACCACGCCCACCGGGCAGGATGGTTGTTCTGGGTCTATGTCGTGTTTAACGGATCAGAGCGATTCTTCATCGAGAAGATTCGAGTCAACAATCGGTTTGATATTTTTGGCCAAACTATAACGCAGGCTGAGCTTATTGCTCTCGCGCTGATCCTTGTCGGCGTGATAGGTATTTGGAAGACCTGGAAGCCGATTAAGAAGGAAGACGGATCAACCTCTGAGTAGAGGTCGGGTTAGACAGGTGGGTCCCCCTTCTCCTGGTCTGGAAATATGATCCCCTTTGTAGGTAAGCACTTCCATTCCTGCTTTTGATAGCGTCTCTGCAGTCCTGACGTTTTTTTGTTCAATGAGACATTTCCCATTTCCCAATGCAAGGACGTTGCAACCCATCGAGTCGTAATCTTCTTCGGGCAACTCGATTAATTTGAAGTTATTGTCCAGCAACATGTTACGGGTGATTACTGGCATTATTCTACTGTAAACCAGTAGTGTTTTATCTTCAATGGGTGATATAAAGGACATTAGATGCAATACGTCGCTTGGACCGTTCCAATGGGCAAGAGGAACGGGAAGAACTTGCTCAGAACTGAGTCCACTCATTGACGTGAATTGCTCGATGCCCTCAAGGTTGGAACGATAACCAAGACCTATTGCAACAAGGTCTGGCTTCAACCAGACCACATCTCCACCTTCCAGTTTACCCGTTCCCTCGATTCGACCTACCACGGGGAGATTATGGGACTCCAACCACTCTCCGGCTGCATGGGGCTCATTCTGACGGAGCGACTTGCCCATTCTGCACAATCCAAACCCGGTGGCAAGTGTCACAACCGGATCGTGGACATACAAACAATCCAATCCGGTACAGTGCTTGGCATCGAGCAGCATTACCTCCGCTCCAATCTTGGTAAGGATGTCTATAAATGCATCAGACTCCCGACACGCCTCCTCAAAATCGGGCTGATAGGAGTATCCAAATTGCTCCCAATGAG
>DKOG01000281.1 GCA_002469915.1 Bacteroidetes bacterium UBA7368 | reverse complement strand
AAACGCGTCATTGAACTCCGAGATGGCCGTGTCATCAAAGACGTCGTACAAACGCCAGATTCTGCTGCAGAGGATCTGAAAAAATTACTGGCCTCGAACGCTGACGAAGACATCGAGAACAACGCTAGCACCGCTGAAACCGCTTAATTAGACGATTATGAGATCTACACGACTTGTTAAGGTAGCCGGGAAGAGCATCATCAAGAATAAGATGCGAACGCTCCTCACTATGCTAGGCATCATTATCGGTGTAGGCGCTGTGATCGTCATGGTTGCGGTGGGTGAGGGCGCGCAATCCCAAATTGAAGAGCAGATTCAGAACTTGGGTACCAATATGCTCGTGATCACTCCGGGTTCAAGTTCGGCAGGAGGAGTGAGTCAGGGAGCATCTAGTTTTAATCGCCTCAAGGCTGAGGACGCTGAAAAGATCAAGAACGAATCGGCTTTCGTCGCAGGAGTGTCTCCCGTAATTTTCACTCGAACACAAATCGTAGGTGGAAATGGAAACTGGCGATCAACCATTCACGGTGTTTCTACCGATTATCCCGTTATTCGGGACTGGGACCTGACTTCTGGCCGGTTTTTCGACGCTTCAGAACAGCGTCTCGGAAAGAAAGTCATGGTTTTGGGAGCGACCATTGCCGAGAACTTGTTTCCGGATGAAGATCCAGTAGGTCAGCGAGTTCTGGTGCGTAATGTCCCGGTGGTCATTATTGGCGTACTTGAAAAAAAGGGACAGACTCCAGATGGGAATGACCAGGATGATGTGGCTTTAGCTCCGTTTTTAACGGTACAGAGAAGGTTATCCAATTTCACGTTTGTGCGCCAGATTCTGGCCAATACGTATTCCCCCGATGATATCGATGAAGCTCAGGTTGAGTTGAGGGCCATCATGCGGGAAGCTCACGGATTAGCTTCTTGGGAATCTGATGACTTTGAGGTCAAGAACCAGGACCAGTTGAGCGAAGCGGCTCAGGGAACTACCGAAGTGATGACGATGCTTCTTGCCGCGATCGCATCCATCTCATTGCTCGTTGGAGGAATCGGGATCATGAATATCATGCTGGTATCGGTAACGGAGCGTACGCGAGAAATTGGAATACGCATGGCCATTGGAGCCAGAGGTAGTGACGTGCTAACTCAATTCCTGATCGAGTCCATTGTGATGAGTATCCTTGGTGGAGCGATCGGGGTAGCTATCGGATTTGGTGGTGCCAGATTATTAGCCACGTTCACCGGTTGGAATACGGTGGTCTCCCCAGATACCATTTTTGTTGCCATTGCCTTTTCTGCCGCTGTTGGCATCTTTTTCGGCTTCTATCCGGCTCGAAAAGCAGCTGCACTCAATCCGATTGATGCGCTTAGATTCGAATAAATCTATTTCCTGATCTCCGCGACCATGTGTCCGAGTTGAGGGAGGATCAAGTTTTTCATGGCTAAATGAACAGCTCCTTTCGATCCGGGCATGGAAAACAGCAGGGTATTCTTAATAATGCCCGCTTGAGCTCTTGAAAGTAGAGAGGCTGCCCCAATTTCTTGGTAGGAAAGCATTCTGAACAATTCCCCAAAACCGGGAATGGGCCGTTCAATCAACGCTGTTAGGGCTTCAAACGTAGTGTCTCTAGCTGCGAGGCCGGTACCGCCATTGATCAAGATGGCATCTGCCTTTTGCGCGACTAGGGATCGAACTTCTCCCTGAATTAGAGCAGGCTCATCTTTCACTATTTGATAGCTCAGTAATTCGTGTCCTGCTTGTCGAAGGCAGTCTAGAATAAATGCTCCACTCGTGTCATCTTCGCTCGATCGCGTATCACTACACGTGATGATGGCAAAGCGGATAGAAAGCGTGGCGCCGTGCGCCTCATGAAGTGCCTGACTCATCTGGACTCGGGTTCATTGGAGGGGGGAGTAAGTTCTTCCCTTTCTTCCTCATCTGCAATAGCTGGCGTCTCCCCATACCAGAGAGGAGGGTCATGTCCATGACCACCCCACGGGTTGCACCGTACAATTCTATGTGCTGCAAGAAGAAAGCCTTTCATCGCACCGTATTGTTGCAGAGCCTGAATGGCGTACTGCGAACAGGTTGGTGTGAACCGACACGACGAGCCTAAGTGGGGGGAGATAATCAGTTGATACAGTCGAACCAGACCAATAAGGATCAGGCGAGGTATGTATAACAGGTTCTTGAGCATAACATATGCTCCGACATTTCCCCTCGTTCAGAGTTCCCTGAAGTTAAAACGGTCCTACGGAGGAAGCCGAGACGAATCCTTGGGATACCGCTAAAATTGCCAGGGCGTTACCCGGTTATTTGTCGCCTTCAACCATGACGGCTCTGCGACCAAAAATCTTAGCCAACCCACGCATTACTTCTTCATTGGGGTCGATGACAACCGTACGACTCAACACACGGCAAGGCCGTGGGTCGTCGCCAGTGATCAAATCAAAGTACAATTTACACTGACCCCGATGAGCCGTGGCTAAGGCCTCCAATTGCTCCACTTGTTCGAGCGCCAAGTCTTCAGAGGGCATGCGCACGGTCAGCGACTTGACCATCTGCTCACGGACTTTCCACATAGGGATGATATCATTTCCGATGACCTTGGCTGATCCACCTCTCATTTCGAGGCTTCCTTTAATCAAACAAATTTCGTCCAGATTCAGATATCGCTGGACACGATCATACGTATTCGAAAAACAGACCAGCTCTGCTTGGCCGGTAAAGTCTTCAAATTGCGCAAAGGCGTAAGGCTTCCCGCTCTTATTAGTCCGATGCTGGACTTCCGTGAGAATGCCACAAAACGTGTGTTGAGGCCGGTTATTGCGATACGCCCAACTATCTTCGGCCGGTCCCTCGCGTTCTACTATAGCGGCGGCATCCGATATTTGAGCTGAAGCAAATGCTCTTGATTCTGCCAGAAAGGCTTCTAAAGGATGCCCTGAGACGTAAAAGCCAACCGAATCGCGCTCTTCTTTGAGTAGTCTAGACTTCGCCCATGGCTCAACTACGGGTAGATTCGGCTCCATTCCAGCAGCTCCATCTCCCGATGATTCTCCAAATAATGAAATCATTCCCGCCGCTTTGTTCGCAGCGGATTTTTGACCGTATTGAATGGCAATATCGACAGCTTCTGCGATCTGTGCGCGGTGACCGGTTAGCTTGTCCATGGCTCCAGCTTTCGCTAGACTTTCGACTGCTTTCTTGTTTACTGATCGTAGATCTACACGGCGGACAAATTCAAAGAGCGAAGAAAATGGGCCGTTTTCGAGGCGCTCTTTTTCGATCGCCTCGATCGCTCCTAGGCCAACTCCTTTAATCGCCCCGAGTCCAAAAAGAATTTTACCATTCCCGACAGCGAATCGCGCGCTGGAGGAATTGATATCGGGTGGTGATAGTTGCAGCCCAAGGTGCCGAGCTTCTTCCAGGACGATGGCCAGCTTTTTAGTATCCCCCATCTCATTGGTCATTGCCGCAGCCATGAACTCTGAGGGGTAGTGAGCTTTCAGATAGCCCGTCTGGTAGGCGACAATTGAGTAAGCAGCAGCGTGGCTTTTGTTAAAGCCATATCCGGCAAACTTGGCCATGAGGTCGAATACCTCGTTGGCGGTCTCAGCATCAACGTCTTTTTTGGCAGCTCCATCCACAAAAATGGCCCGCTGTTTGACCATTTCAGATTCCTTCTTTTTACCCATCGCGCGGCGAAGGATATCGGCACTTCCAAGCGTGTAGCCCCCCATGACCTGGGCCATCTGCATGACCTGCTCTTGATACACTGGAATACCGAAGGTGGGCTTCAGGATAGGCTTGAGCATATCATGTTGATAGGAAACAGCCTCCCGATCATGCTTCCGAGCGATATAGGACGGAATATTGTCCATCGGACCCGGTCGGTATAAAGCATTCATCGCAATGAGGTCATCAATCGATGTGGGCTTGAGCTTGCGAAGCCATTCCCTCATGCCGCTGGATTCAAACTGAAAAATGGAAACGGTATCGCCACGCTGAAATAGTTCATAGGTGCGTTCATCGTCCAACGGGATAGTATCGGGATCGATATCTAAGTTGTGATTTTGTTTGATCAGGTCTAGAGCATCCTTAATGACGGTAAGGGTTTTTAAACCCAAAAAGTCCATTTTCAACAGCCCAAACGACTCAACCCACTTCCCATCATATTGGGTGGTGACAATGTCATCAGCACCTCCTTTACCCTTCGCAATCGAAACGGGCACATACTGAATCACTTCTCCGGGAGCGATGATCACACCGGCTGCATGGACCCCGGTGTGCCGAGCGGATCCTTCCAGCACTTTGGCGTAGTGCATAAGATTTCGAATCTGCTCATTCGAATCATTGAGCAGTTTCTTAAACTCTGGTACATTCTTGATAGCGCTTTCCAGAGATACTTTGGGCCCCTCTGGAATCATTTTAGCTATACGATCTGCTTCCGGGAGGGGAATTTGTAGCACTCGAGCTACATCCCTGATCACGGACCGAGCACCCATTGTTCCGAATGTGATTATCTGACAGACGTTTTCTCGGCCGTACTTCTCGACCACATAGTCGATGACTTTTGCCCGGCCACGATCATCAAAGTCGATGTCGATATCCGGCATAGAAACACGCTCGGGGTTGAGGAATCGCTCAAACAGTAGATCGTATTTGAGTGGATCTACGTTGGTGATACCGAGGCAGTAGGCGGCGAGGCTGCCTGCAGCTGAGCCGCGACCTGGTCCGACGGACACACCCAAGTCTCGGGCGGCGGTGGTAAAGTCCTGCACAATGAGGAAGTACCCTGCGTACCCCATTTGGGCAATAATACCTAGCTCATGGTCGATTCGCTCCGTCTGATCAACGGATAGTGAGCCCCATTTTTCTTTCGCTCGCTGATAGACCAGATGTTTGAGATAGACGTCGATGTCGTCGTTGAACTGCTTTGGAATCGGATAGTGAGGCATAAGGAGCTGCCCCATTGGGAGCTCAAAATTGCACTTGTCAGCTATCGATACGGTCGTGGAAAGAGCTTCTTTGACCTGCGCGTCGTCTGCGTGTCGAAGAGCAGCTTCCATTTCACTAGCGCTCTTGAGGTAGAATTGATCGTTCTCGAAGCGCATTCGATTTGGATCGTAGAGATCCTTTCCCGTTTGAAGGCAAAGAAGCACGTCTTGAGCGGCAGAGTCCTCTTGCTCGACATAATGCACATCGTTCGTAGCCACCAGAGGTACGTTGTATTCCTTCGCCCATTTCATCAGGACGACGTTACACCGATGCTGGTCGTCAATCTTATGGTCCTGAATCTCGATGTAATAGTCTTCGCCAAAAATGTCGAGGTACTGTTCGAAGACCTTTTTGGCTTCCACTTCACCTTCGTCCAAAATGGTCCGAAGCACGTGCCCCTGAAGGCAACACGTGGTGGCCACGAGACCGCCAGAATGCTCTTTTAGGGTAGGAAGATCAATTCTGGGCTTGTAATAGTACCCATCGGTGTAAGAAAGAGAAGAAAGACGGATTAGATTCCGATACCCCTCTTCATTTTTGGCAAGCAAAACCTGATGGAAGCGGCGTCGATCTGTTTTGTCCGACATACCTGTCGCCGTAACGTAAAACTCACACCCGATTATGGGTTTTATAAAGGCCGCCTTGGTTTTCGTGTAAAACTCGGGTACGCCAAACAGATTTCCGTGATCTGTGATAGCCAGAGCAGGCATTTCCAGTTCAGCAGCTTTATCTACCAGTCGATTTATCCGGGCCGCACCGTCAAGAAGGGAATACTGTGTGTGACAGTGAAGATGGCAAAAATCCATAGTTGTTCAGTGCGCTGGTGAGGGCTGGGATTGGGCCGCTCAGGTGCTCGGGCATCGGTCGAAAGGAGTGAAGCAATAACGCACCCAAGGCTTCCAAAATCAATGCCTGTTGATATCTTGAAGGCCGCAAATTTCATCTTGTCCTGAAATAGGGATATGTCGTCACTTTTTGATCTGATAATGACATGCAGTTCAGGTAAAACGGCATAAATAGCGGAAATTCACAATTGGGGTATTGAGACCGTGATTCGGTGTGTTTTAACCCGACGATTGGTATTAAAAAGCACCATTGTTTGAGTAAGAAAAAGAAGGTGGGTGCGACGATTTTGAGTCGGAATAGTAGCGTTATTAGCACTCACCGAAATACGATTATTAGGGGTGGGGCAGGTTTTCGAGAAGGGTGTTCTTGGCTAAGGCGAATTGCACCGTATCGATTGGTAGTGCGTGTAGTCAATTATACGCGAGTGCTGTATAAGCAGTTATGTTGCAAAAGGTTACAGATGTTTGTGGGGAGCGGTGGTTCTGGTATTTCTGCTCTTTTTTGGTTCCGTTCAACAATAAAGATGCGTCTATTGAACGCGGCTGTCGCCCAAATTTGGACCTTTTGGCTAATAAAATTTGCCTGCAGCCAATATCTACTGATACAGAATAGTTTCGCTTTTTGGAAGTACCCGAAATTATTTATTTTAGCGTATTAAAATTCGTACTCTGAGCGATCGCTCTTTGGGGTTTTCGAAGGTATAATTGCCTTAAATTTAGGTAAAACCGCCGTTTTTTTCTTGACAGCCCCAACTAAAGATGTTAGCTTGCTTTCGATTAACACGGGGTCCGGTCCTAAAGTCCTCGATCACAGAACACATCTATCTAAGGAGTAATTTCGATGAGCAGATTCGCCGATCTCAAAGGTTTCGTTGACGGAATGGAAGACGATTTTAGCAAGTTCTACGACAAAGGAAATAAAGCAGCTGGAACGCGTGTTCGTAAGGCTATGCAGGAAATCAAATCCATGGCCCAGGACATTCGAGTTGAAGTTCAGAATATGAAAAACGACTAACGTTGTTTTTTTGGTTTTCGAAAAAGGTCGTGCTTTTCTAGCACGGCCTTTTTCTATTTTATAGCTAGTCCAGTTTTCCTTAGAGATATCCCCCGATTCATGAGACCATTTCTCTCAATCATACTTGTTTCCGTATTTCTGATTGCTTTTTCTGCCCCTGCATTGGCTCAGGAGGAATCTGCTCCCGGTGGCTGGGTGAAAGAAGCCATCGGTAATCTATCGGGTTCCCAAGCAGGTTTTCAGAACTGGGCAGAAGGGGGGATCAATACGTTGGCTTTTACCGTCGGTTTAGATGGAAAAGCTGAGCGCACTACAAACGGATGGACGCAAAAACATACCGGTAAACTGAGTTTTGGTTTGGTTCAGCAGGATACGCTGGATTTCCGGAAAGCTGAAGACCTCATCCGGTTCTCCTCGACTTTCAATTATGAAGGAGATGGGTTTCTAAATCACATCCACCCTACGATTGCTCTTCAAGCCAGAACTCAGTTTGCACCAGGCTTTAATTTTAAGAAAAACCCATTCGATGACGGTCGGGCTGCTCCGGTTAAAGTGTCTGACTTTCTCTCTCCGGGTACCTTCACCCAATCTATTGGTATGACGTACCAACCACGTGAATGGGTGAGTCAGCGTCTTGGTATTGGTGGTAAGCAAACGGTTGTATTGATCGAGGATCTCAGGTCTTTATATAACGTCGACGCTGACAAAAATGTGCGGTATGAGGCGGGTATCATGGCCTTTACGGATTTTGATAAGGAAATCTTCAAAAACGTTAATTTGAAATCTATGTTTGGGGTATTTGCCGCGTTTAATCAGCCCGAACATCCAGATATGATTTGGGAGAATGTGGTCAACATGAAGGTGAACGCCTGGTTGAACGTCAACTTTGAATGGGTGATGCTCTTTGATGATGACGTCAGCTCGAAGGCTCAGATGAAAGAAATATTCTCACTCGGAATTTCTTACCACTTCATTTAGGGACGCTTGCCCATGAAAAGCTATTTGTGGCTCATACTCGTTGTTGGCATCGCGAGCTGTGCAGGCGTTGATGAAGGAGCAGTGGATCGACCTCCTCGGCCTGTGGAACCCGAAGGTTTTTTGCAGACGGTGGACGACTCAATAGTGAAGACCATTCAGTTGCATGCTGGAGAGAGTGAAACGGCGTTGCCTGTTCTTCAGTTAGGTCGGGGATTGCCTCTGCGATTGTCGTTTGATTTAATGGAAGATCGGGGCCAACCACTCAGTATTTATTTCTACCATGCTGACCGGGAATGGAAGCGAGACCTCACGCCTGGAGAGTTCATGGATATATTCCACCGGGATGAGATTCGAGATTATCAGCCTTCATTTGGGACGGTCACTCCGTACACGCACTTTGAATATGCTTTTCCCAATAGCTCGATAGATTTTAAGCTGAGCGGAAATTACTACCTGCGCGTGACTGAACAGGGGATGGAGGATGAGCCTCTGTTTGAACGACCCTTTTTCGTAGCTGAGCAGTCTATTCCCGTGGAAATGAGACTCGACAACGTCATGATTCCGGGTCGAAGGGCTTCTTCAGTACAGCCGTTCATTCGTTTCAATCCGGAATCTATTAGTTCTAATTCGTTCGACTTTACAGCTTGTTTTCAACAAAATAGCCTCATTGAGTTGGTGAAGTGTTCGGACCGTCCGGCCCTGGATGTGGCTCCAGATGTAGCTTTTTATTTGGATCCCTCCGATGCTTTTGCTCCGGCTGCGTCCATGTATTTTCTGGATTTGACGAACATGCGACCAGGGGGGACACTCGAGCGCACCAGTCAATCCACGGTGCCTTGGAGCGTAACGATGGCTCCCGATTTGGCCACCCTTCCCGGCTCGGGTTTATCCCCTTTTCTAAATGGACGTAGTGTCGTGCGAAGTTCGGTTAGAACTGTTGTCGAGCCGGACTTCCGTGCTGAATACGTTCAGACTAGGTTTAGATTTGTCCCTCCAAACGGACGTCCCGTTGCGGGTAGAGTAGCCGTGATCGGGAGTTTTTCAAACTGGCAGTACAGTCCTGATCTTGAGTTGAGTTGGAACTCAGAAGAAAACTGGTTTGAAGGAGATGTACTTGTCAAACAAGGACACCACGAGTATTCTTTCATAGCAGATGACCCTAGTATTAGTCGGGCTATGAGTCTTGGGTTACCCCAGTATCGGAGTATGTATACCTCCTTTATCTACTACGATGATATCCGTAGGCAAACCGATCGTTTGGTTGCCGTTCAGGGAACGATCGTCGAATAGGCTCAACTTCCTA
The DNA here is from genome assembly GCA_002469915.1 of Bacteroidetes bacterium UBA7368. GTDB lineage: Bacteria > Bacteroidota > Rhodothermia > Rhodothermales > UBA10348 > UBA10348. The sequence continues at coordinate 1,335 of DKOG01000281.1, read as the reverse complement.
CTATCTTCACTTATTCTTTGCCGAAGCGAGACTTACGCCCGCTGTTTGGTGGAGAAGTGGACGCTACCTTTTTGATCTATTTGATGCCTTGATCGGCAATTTCAGGCGCGATTCCTTACTGGAATACGTTTAGTAAAGCAGTTGAACTTATCCCAAATGTGATGAAATACCTTCGATTTATTCCCACCCTGTTGATTGCCGCAGTGCTTTTTTCAGGTTGTGCCGCATCTCAAGGAGCGAGCAACAGCAAGGCACCGGCTTCTGCAGCCAGTAAACCTTCGCCGAAAAAAAAGGACGATGGTCCTAAGAAGTTTTCCGAAGTCATCAAGGATGATTTTGTGAAAGACGAGGGTGTGTTCAACATCTATCGCGATTCTGAAAAATATTACTACGAGATTCCTGATGCCGAGTTGGGAGAGGAGTTCTTACTCGTAACACGTATCGCCAAAACTGCGGATAACATTGGTTATGGTGGGCAAAAAGCCAATACTCAGGTTGTTCGCTGGGATCGTCGTGGTGACAAAATTGACCTCAAAATGGTCGGCTACGAGAACAGAGGAGAAGAGGGAGACCCGATCTACCATGCTGTTCGTAATTCGAACCTCGAGCCCATCATCAAATCCTTCGATATTGCGGCCCTGAACGCCGACACTACAGGAGTGGTCATTGATGCTACTTCTTTGTTTACGTCCGACGTTCCAGCTTTGGGCCTTCAGTCCGGACGGCGCTCGCAGTATCAAGTTCGTCGTGTTGATGCAGGTCGTACCTACATCACGTCTGCTAAAAGCTTTCCGACCAATATTGAAATGCGTCACGTATTGACGTACGAAGCGAACAAAGCGCCATCGAACGCCTCATCAAACAGCATTACGGTAGAAATGGCCCAGTCCATGGTCAAACTTCCGAAAGAACTCATGACGCCTCGCCTGTGTGACGATCGGGTTGGCTTGTTCAGTGTTCAGTTCACCGAATACAATGGTGAGCAGCATAGATCAGAAACGACTTGCTATGTCACACGCTACAAGCTCGTTCCAAGTGATCCTGAAGCCTATGCACGTGGCGAACTCGTAGAGCCCGTTGAGCCTATTGTCTATTATGTGGATCAGAACACTCCAGAAAAATGGCGCAAACCATTGCTTCAGGGTGTCGAAGACTGGAATCGCACGTTCGAAGCTGCTGGCTTCAAAAATGCAATTGTGGGTAAAATGGCCCCGACAGCCGAGGAAGATCCTGACTTCAGCCCAGAAGATGCTCGGTATTCTGTAATCCGATACTTTGCTTCTGACATTCAGAACGCATCGGGCCCGCACGTACATGATCCGCGTACCGGGCAGA
>DKOG01000054.1 GCA_002469915.1 Bacteroidetes bacterium UBA7368 | reverse complement strand
TGAAATCACGATGATTCACAAGGCATTGGCCCAGCGGATGCAGAATCGTAAAGGTAAAGGTGGTAAAGGTGGCCCAGGCGGACAGGGTGGTCCTGGTGGCCAGGGAGGCCGCGGACAAGGCGGCCCGAGAGCTGGCGGTCCCGGACCCGGACCCGGAGTAACCAACGGATAATCAAGACTCCATCCTCGAGTAGTCACTCTATTTTTGGCGGGATTGGGTGATTATGGTGGTGAACCCTGGGGGCGCGAAGCGCCCCCAGGGTTTTTTTATGCCACCCTTGTTCGCTTTCGGTCGGCGGCTTCCTCTTTACATGTTGACTGCACGAATCTCGTGCACATGTGAGATTGAACAGAAGAGGGGACGCGATGAAAAGACTTTTACTACTGGCCATGTTGTTGATGTACAGCGCACAGGCTGATGGCCAGGTATCTACTTTATTATTGGAATCATTTGATTCCGTGACCGCACCCGATATCCCTCCGGGAGTGTCTGAAAACGATGTCACATGGAAGACCAGCTCGTCCTCCGCTTCGCCCGGATCCGGAGCAAACAACCTAGTCCACACGGGAAGTACGCCCGGTCTAGCCATCCTGGGCCCCATCGACTTATCCGCCCAGACAGAGGCCACGCTTTCTTACTGGGCCCGCCGCACGGCCTCCTATCCTGCTGACAGCCTAGTCGTCCGATTTTCGAACGATGGTGGGATCACTTTTCCTCATGTCTTTTCGTCCGGAGGCCTCCCCACGACCGCCAGTACATATGAACAAGTGTCCATCAACCTCGACTCATCGATTTTAGGGTTTCCAAATGTATACCTCCAGTTTGAAGGCAGAGGCGGTTCATCAAGCGGCTCCAACATGCGAATTGACGATGTACAAGTCACAACCCCGCTCGACCTAGGATCGATCGAAGCAAAATTGGGCTTTCAGGATTCAATGAGGTCCTGGGACCTGGCTTCGAACAATCATAGTGAGAAAGTAGACTTGTCATGGCCAGGACCAGATTCTATTCAAGGATTTCAATTTGATCTCAACTTTGACACCTCTCTAATCCGTTTGGATAGTGTTCACACACCGGGGCTCTTTACCGATGCTTCGTGGCACGTATCCTCTGCTCCCAATCGCGTTATCGCACTTCAACTCGAAACGAGTGTACTGCCACCCGGCGTGTACCCCGAAATGCTCTCCCTCCACTTTTCTTGGATTGGCGAAGATTTAAGTGCTGATTCCCTGCTTACCCTAGGACTTCACCAACCCATTGTCTCGTCCTCCTCGCCCAGCGGTAGCGGTCTCTCCATGCCAGGGGGTATTCGCACCCTTTCTCTACATGCCATAGCCAGTTTGGCCTCCATTTCGACCTCCACTCCTTCCGTCGATTTTGGACTCGTCGTCGTGGGAGACAGTGCATTGATCTCGCTAGACCTAAATAATGCTTCAGGATCCACGGATCTCATCATTCAGGGCGCGAACGCGACGCACAGCACGATTTCAGCTGGTGCACTTCCATCGGCCATCCCTCCGCAGAACAGCGGCCAACAAGACTTCACGTTTATTCCTAGCTACTCCTCATATGGGCTTATTGAAGGAAATCTGACCGTATTTCACAATGCCACGGGAGATTCACTCGACGTTCCGTTCACCGCGGTTGGCATAGGCGGGCGCGGAGACACCGACGTAGATGGATCTCTTGACGTAGCCGACGTAATCCTTGGACTAGACGCAGCCTTGGGCCTCACGAATCCATTGAGCGCTGAGTTTCCAAGGTTTGACCTGTATCCCTTTCCCTCAGGAGATGGACTCGTTGATGTGAGGGATCTAACGGTCCAAATTCAGGCCATCCTGCATGCGACTTGGCCCGATGGCATACCGTTGCCAACGCCCCCCAACCCATCCAGCGCAGGAAAATCAGCAATAGCGTCCCTCTCCTTACAGGGATCACCGCCGCGCTTGCTGCTCAATACAAAAGAAGACCTCAGAGGCTACCAAATCAGAATAGAAACACGAATAGAAACATTAATAGAAACATTGCCTGGCGCGCTACCCTTGAACGCATCAAAAACGGGCCAAAGAACATCCTCATATTTTGACCAAGAGACTGGTGTGTTCAGCCTCCTTTCTGTATTCGAACCAGGAAACGAGCTCCAATTAGGAAGCCATGAACTGGCTCTCATCGACCCACATTCAGTCGTAACGATTGCTGGCTTAGCTGTCACCGATGCAGGAGAAAAGATCGAGTTGGACTGGAGCGTTTCTACCGATTCAGAAAGGACACCTTTACCTGCAGAATTATCCGTAGCGATATATCCGAACCCATATTCCCTGTCCACCTCCTCAAATCTCAACGTAGTCCCTTCCGTGACTCGTGAATTGTCTCGGATAACCGTGTATGATATGCTGGGTCGTAAAGTCTTCGCCCGGTCCTTCTCAAGAAATAGCCGCATCGTTTTGCTTCGAAACGAAATGCCTGATACGCCTGGCTTATACGTATTAAGATGGCAGTCCGGCACGGATGTGAGAGACATTCCCCTGATGCTAATCCGCTAATCCGCTAATCCGCTAATCCGCTAATCCGAAAGGTCAAGACCATAAAAAAGTGCCGACCACCTAGCGGTGATCGGCACTTCCAAAAAATTCTGTTTCAGGACCGCTATCCTATGGAAAGAGATATCGATCCATGTAAAGAAAAAGTAGCGTACTGGCAGTCGAAACCCAGACTAGGAACACGAAAACCAACGCAACCAGCTTCCAGGTATCGCGGTTTTTACCCGATTTTGTCTTGGTACGAGCCTTCTTTTCAGATGGGTTGGCAACGTTAACCTTCATACTCAATTCGTCCGACAAGGGGACGTGAACTGAACTTCCGGGCGCATTTACCGCTGTCGGCTTGGTATGCGAACTGACAGATATTCCGGTCGGGGTTCTTCCATATGCCGGCATCAATGAATTCGCTTCCTGATGACGACTTTCTTCAGACCAAACAGGCATGGCGTCGTTTCCTCGACCATCACCACTCCATCCCTTCGTCTTCCCCTGTCCATCACCTGAGTAGATAGGTATAAATGGTGTTCCGAGGCGCCGCTGTTTAGACTGACCATCACCCGAATGTTCGGGGTTGAAAGACCGTCCATTTCCCGTGTGATTCGACGACGAAGATTGTCCGTCACCAGAATGCGATAAAAAGGGTTGGGAGGCCTGCATACCAGAAGTATGACCCGAAGGAAAAGTAGGGCGATTCAGCATCTGGGAGTCAGTATCAGTTTTAGTATTCGGCTGCGATCCGGAATGAGTGCGGCCTGCGACTATATCTACTAAACGTGACAAATCAGATTATTTGCGCTGAACGATGAAATTTTTCTGCCTTTTGTCGAATCGCTTGAAGGACAGCGACCGAGACGACAGACCACTTAAAGACGGGACTGAAATAAAGGGGGATTTTCCGTGACAATCAACAGAAAGCGACCATTGTAGACAACTAAATTTCTGTTTCTTGGCCTCCCCGCCCTTTGCATTACGCACATGGCTCCTCATTAGACGCTTCACCGATACAGCGAGCACCTGACAATGGTTTTCTTGCGGTTCTCTAGCGGTTTTCTAGCGGCTCAATCGTTCGCGGATTTCATCGAGGCTATCACCACCAAACTTCTCTAAGACAGCATTCGCTATTTCTAAAGCCACGACAGCTTCGGCAACGGTGGACGCAGCAGGGACACTCGTCACATCACTTCGCTCGTACCGAGTAGGCTGCTCTTTGCCAGAACGAATATCGGCTGTACCCAGCGGCTTGATGAGAGTAGGAATAGGTTTCATAAACCCTCGGACTATGATCGGCATTCCTGTCGACATGCCACCCTCAATACCACCAGCCCGATTTTGAGTCCGCCCAAAACCAGTCTCGATCGGATCATGCACCTTCGACCCTCGCTCGGAAGCCGAAGCGATTCCATCCCCGATCTCAACTCCTTTTTGAGCCTGAATCGACAGAATCGCTCTCCCAAGAAGGGCATCTAGCTTCCGATCCCATTGTACATAAGAACCCAACCCGACAGGTAAGCCCGTTATGACTACTTCATACGAGCCACCGAGACTGTCTCCCTCTTTCTTGACGTCCTTAATATGTTCGATGCACTGTTGGGTAAGATCCGGATCAAGCATGCGAACCTCACTTTCATCCGCCACCCGATTAATTTCTTCGGCGCCGTCCTCCAGCAATCCAGCAAGTTGACTTGCATAGGACTCTGGACTCGAGTAGCCGACCTCGCCGATACGCACCACGTGACTTCCAATCTGAATTCCCAACTCAGACAACAGCCTACGTGCAATGGAACAACAGGCCACACGGATGGCCGTTTCGCGCGCGCTAGATCGATCTATAACCGGTCTAATGTCATCAAAACCATACTTCTGGGTTCCAGTGAGATCGGCATGTCCCGGTCGGGGCAGCGTAACAGGATCAATTCCTGAGCCATCTCCATCGACGGCCATCACATTTGGCCAATTCGATTTGTCCTTAAAATATGCTGCGTTATCCAGTCTCATCGAGATCGGACTGCCCATAGTTTTGGAAAACCGAACACCGGAATAAAAGTGTATTAGATCCTGCTCAAACTTGGCTCTGCCTCCTCTCCCATATCCAAGCCATCTCCTCGAAAGGTGCTTGTTAATGTCCTCGGCAACAAGGGGTATGCCCGCGGGCACGCCTTCAACAATTCCAATGAGGGCTTCTCCGTGAGATTCCCCGGCCGTTAAATATCGGATCATGGAGTTTCTCTTTCGATCTCAAAAAATACAATCGTTCTATCTGATCGCTGAGCCTGAATCAACACGGTGGTTTGATCTTTTAGCTGCGCTCTCATCGCATCAATATTAAATACAGGAGTGTCGTCGACGTGTGTGATGATCATCCCTCTCGAAATGCCCGCCTGATCGAATAAGCCGTCTTTCGTCACAACAGCAACAAAAACACCGTGCATAAGCTGATATTGACGGCGCAAACGCCCATCTAAATCGGCTAGACCCACACCCCACTCTTCAAACTGCACCGTAGATTCGTCTGGTATTTCAGAATCAGGCAACGAAGGAAGTGGGTTGAGCTGATTCTGGCGACCCAAATCAGACAACCAATTTTCGTATCCAGGAGACTCGCGCCCCTTCAGCGTAACATCAAAGTCACGAACCTGGCCATTTCGCCATATTTCAACCGGTACCACATCGCCCGGAGAAAATAATGCGATTGCACTTTGCAGTTCGTTGGGTTCGGTCATTGATCTACCATCAATAGTCAACAATACGTCGCCCGAGCGCAGTCCGCTCAATTCACCAGCAAGGCCACGGTGTACATCTTGTAAATAGACGCCTTGAACCTCACTTAATCCTAAAGCTTCTGCTCTGGCCGCATCCATTGGTGTAATCGAAACTCCCAAATATCCTCGACGAACTTCTCCAAATCGAATCAAGTCGCGCACGACTCTCTCCATCAAATCTACGGGCACCGCGAAACCATATCCTTCATACGAGCCTGACTCAGTGGCGATGGCTGTAGCAATACCTACCAATTCACCACGAAGATTGACGAGCGCACCGCCCGAGTTACCGGGATTAATCGCAGCATCAGTCTGAATAAAACTTTCGATCCCAAGCTGATTATCAATAACGTCTACCTGACGCCCGATAGCGCTTACAATACCTGCTGTCACGGTGGAAGTAAGGCGAAACGGATTCCCAACGGCCAGGACCCATTCTCCCACTTCCACTGAGTTAGCATCGCCTAATGCGATGACTGGGACAGGACTTTCCGGGTCAATCTTGATGACTGCTAGATCGGTTGTTGGATCACGGCCTATTACGCGTGCCTCAAATTCCCTTTTGTCCCCCAGCGTAACGAAAATCGAATTGGCGCCTTCAACAACATGGTTATTGGTGACGATGTAGCCATTATCATCGATAATTACACCACTCCCCAAGCTTTGAGAGGAGCCCCGTCCGTTTTCACTTCCAAACTGTCGAAAAATGGAATTACCCGTCACACCCGAGACCACCTGAATAAACACGACGGTCGGTGTAACTCGCGATGAGACATCTTTAAATACCTCATTCAGGGACAACGCATCGAGATAGGCCAAGGGTATATCACTTTCGGGAACTGCGACATAGCCAGAACCCGGGGCGCTTCCAAGCTCGACCCGCTCAACGACTCCGGGTCGCGCGGTACCAGACATACCGGTCCCGCCGAACCACATGGTCAGTAATATGCCCATCATCAATCCGATGACAATGAGCCCTATTCGTATTAAGGTCTGCTTATCGTTTGATCGACTCACTCTCTACTCCGCATTTTATGCTTAGTCCCTTTCTTACATTCAGGATCGAACTCGGTACCGAACTCAATCTTGACCTGTTTTTTTAACGATGTGGCGGACATCACCGTAAATACCGCATTCGGGGAATTTCGTTTCGACGATGCGATCTATTGATGGTAAGCCATCAACCTACAATTTAAGCAACTCGTCCTCTTCTTCTTGCTTTAGTTGCTGCATTGCGTCTTTTGCTGATCTCGCCAACTCCTTACGATTTTGATTCTTCGCAGGTATCGGCTTGCCGATCCGCACCACAAAATGCAATCGGCCCAATCCGAGCGCCTTCCAGAGATTTGCAGTCATTTTTTGAGGCGAAGACCATGTCACTTCTACTCGAGAAAGCTCAGTTACGGGTTTCCCGTCAATGGTCCTCACATGAAAATAGACGGGTACAACAAACCCGTCATCCATGTTGGCGACACTTTCAAAGCCGCCCGTTTTAAACGGCAATAGTTCTTTTCCGTCTGACGTGGTTCCCTCCGGAAAGATGAGCACCGCAACTCCTGACCTCATTCTGGCCCGAATCTCATCAACGGTCTGGTTCGTTCGCATCACATTTTTTCGGTGAGCGAAAATGATCCCCACAGCTTTGCAAACCCAGCCGAAAACGGGCCAACCGCCTAATTCAGATTTTGCAACAAACGCGGTATTGAATCGACCAGCCAAGATCCAAGGATCGAGCGTCCCAATATGGTTCGGAACGATAAGTGAAGGTTTTTCGGACGAGTAGTGACCTACAACTTCTGTTGTTATCCGAAGACTGCGACACATCGAGACCCCGGCATCTCTCTGTCGTTGAGCTGCGAAGGCCATTCGCTCTGCGTGTCCCATTTTTCGACCACGCCACATGATGTCTGCGCTGTACGCAAGCATGATGATGAGAAATCGAATAAATCTAAAAGACCGGATCATTTGCTGGGTCCACTACTCAGGATACTGATTTGGAGAAAGATAGGGTAACCAGAGCACCAGAGGAAGCAATAGAACCTCAGAATGAACCTAAAGCGATACGATTAGCTACGAACGCCGGGTCTCATTCCCATCAGACGGTGCCTTCCATGCCCGATTTGTTCTGCTACAGGCAGATTAACGATAAACGTACTCCCGACCCCTTTTTCGCTTTCCACTGAAATGGAAGCATCTAGAAGACTCACAAGACCCGAGGTGATCGCAAGACCAAGACCCGTTCCCTCGTACGACCTGGACAAGCCGTCTGATTCTTGAATAAACGCATCAAATAACTCAGGCAAAAATTCAGACTCTATCCCAATTCCTGTATCTCTCACTTTTAACAATACGCGATCTTGAACGGACTGGAGTGTGATCGTTACTCCGCCGTCCGACGTAAACTTGACCGCATTTCCAATCAGATTGTGCAGAATACGTTCTATCGCATGCACGTCGGCCATAACAGCCGTTCTGGACTCAGGCTTTTCAACTTTAAGCCGTAATCCCTTGTTGACTGCAGATTCCTGAAACTTCAAATGCACCTGCATGCTCAATTGATACAAATCAACTGGCTCCAAGTTGATTTCCATAATACCAGCTCGAAGCTTGGCCAGATCCAACAACGAGTTCAGCGTCTCCATCAATCTCGAACCGCTGTCCCCAATAATGTCTAGGAACTCCCGATACTCTGCGTCTTTTGGAATCTCATCCTTCAGGACATCAGTAAACCCAAGAATGGCTGTAAGTGGTGTTCGCAATTCATGGGAAGTGGTAGCCAAAAACTCATCTTTAAGCTTGTTAGCCTGGATCAATCGGTCATTCGCTTCCTGCAGTTTTTTGACCACCTCTCTCTCGCGCTCAAGCTCCTTTGCTTGCTCTTGAGCTGCCTTGTTCGCTCTCCGCATGGAGATATACTTTCGAGCGGAAAGAAAAAGGCTAATGATCAGAACAACGTAGGCGAAGTAGGCCCAAAAAGTTCGATACCAAGGCGGCAAAATCGTAAAAGAGTACCTCGCATCATCACTAATCTGCCCCCATTCATTCTTGGCTTGAACGACAAGGGTGTAATTGCCTTCCCTCAAAGCTAGCACGGATACTGAAGACTCAATACTCCAAGAAGACCATTCCGTATTCTTCCCCTCAATTAAATACCGAAACCTAGTGTCCTCTGGGTTGGCAAAGTCTGTAGCTGATAGGTCAAAAGATAGATTTCGATCTTCATAATTCAATAGCGGCGTAAATTCTGGAACTTGAGAATCCAGTAGAACTCCTAAAGAGTCCGAAAAAGTACCAGAAAAAAGAATTGTTCCAGTTGAATTAATGGTGGCTTTCGACACATGAGACGTGAATTTGCCAGAACTCAATGACTCGTAAAAAGGGTCATATCGAACCAATTCACTTCCATCATTAAACCAAATAATTTCGTTCTCTCCGACAAACAAAGAAGCAACAGCATCTTTTGAAAACTGTAATGCAAGTGGGACTTTGTCGGGCTCAAAAAAATTGGTCCTAAAAGACTTGAATTCAGATACTTTCTCCGAGTCAACGATGGTAACGATACCAGACTCTGTCGTAAATGCTGAGAAGATTCGAGAGTAGCTATCATCGAAAGCTGATTTAATATCAGTCAACTCCTCCAAGGCTTCTGCAGTATGTCTATAAATACCTTTTTGACTTACAATAAGTGCATCATTTTTCCACTTTGTCAACGAGACTGTTCCTTCAGGTATTTTATCAATTTGCTCAAAGTCTGCCGCTTTCGTGATACCAAATTCCAGCTTCTTAGACTTGTTTTGATACTGGTAATAGAAAACACCACTATACCGAGTGGCAAAAAGGATTCCTTCCTCCGTAGTTACAATTGATCGAACGTCATAATTAGTGTAATCGACATTCAATTTCCGGATTGTACAGGCGCCACCAGCCTCGACCTCAACTTCGGCAATACCATTGTCCATACCGACTAAAACTTGTCCTGAATATTGGCTGTACCCTAAGGAAAACATCTTATTCTGTTCGGCATCAGATCCGGAATTTTGAAATACGCAGTCCTTCCAAGGCAGTGATGTGGAACTAGCGACGTCAAATTCATGATCATGTAGATATTTCAGTCCATCGCTTTCGCTAGCTGCAAATATCATCCCGTCTGATTCTAGAAAATCAAACACAAACTCAAAATCTGATACACTGCGAGCAAGCTTAACAGATGCATCGTTTACAAATGCCTTTGAGTTTGAATTAAATCGTTCAGACCACTCATCAATAATGAAAAGACCTTCACTTGTTGCCAAGCCGACCTTGCCTCCTAGGAGACCTATTCTATAAATGTTTCCCTTTAAGCCTTGATCTCTACCAAATCTAAGAAGAGCTACATCTGAACTGAGACGAGCAATACCCTCACTATCAAATCCAATCCAGACCGATCCATCTTTAGCATAGGAAACATAATTGACTACATCGTTTGGCAAACCTGTTTCAACTCCAATCGTGCGAGTAACGCTCATGTTTTCGTCTATAAATACTACCCCACTTCCCAAAGTTGAAATCACATACTGACCCAATTCATTGCGGTCAATATGATACAGTCGTGATTCTTTGGATATTTCAAGTAGTTCTGGAGGGTAATCCATCTCCCAACTCAGATTCTCATTAGCGTCAATTGTTAACAAGCCTAGCTGGTCACTCCAGACTAAAGTTCTGCCCGATTTATGTTCGGTCATACCAAAGATGCGTTCATCTGCCAATATTTCTGAACCATTCACAAGTGAAGGCCCATTTTGACCCAACACTTTTAAGCCAACGCCATATTCTCTCGCATAAAGCTTTCCGTTTAAAGAAAATGAATTGTGAAATCCATTTTCAGAGAACCATTGCTTTAATTCAAGTCCATCGTATCTAAAGATATATTGTCGACTTTGAAAATAGACATAAGGTCCTACGACGTGCGTACCCCAAACATCGCCCATGGAAGAAAGCACATCTGAAAGTTGTTTCTCGTTAACCAAGGAATGGATAGCAAAGGACCCATCGGGCTTAATGTGTATGTAGCCAAAGTCACTTTGAGCACCGTAATAAACTCTGAAACCTGATTCGGTATTTTCTTCTGAAATCGCTAGAGATCTTGCCGTTGTTGAATTGGGAGTATCCAAAAGTCTCCAATCTTTACCTCTTACAACTCGGATCCCCTCCTGTTCAGCAACAAAAACCCATCCTGACAACGACTCTTCAACCGACCATATTTGTGCCGAAACGTCATAGTCTTCTGGTGAAAAGTGAGTTATTCTCAAATCAGGAATTGTAGAGCTTGCAGGATCTCCTTCTGATATCTGAGATGATGCATGGGCCATGGTAGTCCCGTGAAATTGACAAATCACGAGAAAAAGCATAGGAACCGCATGAGCCACAAGAAGCTCTTTACAGATATTTGATAGGACTATTCGCAAATTCAGTTCTGAAGCTTGAGTTCAGGTTCTGTATCGTCTAATCACTTATGCACTTAATTTATTTTGAATCCGATGTCGTAATTCATGGTCATTCTCCGTTTCTCTCCCTGAAGACACTCAGCACAGAGCTGATTAATGAGCAACAAACCGCAAATCGCTCCGGAGAAAGAAGTAAAATGAAAATCTTAAACGCATTTATCGTACTTATTGCGGCTATTGCTTTAACAGGTTGCAGTCCAGACTCCTTAGTTGGATCTCAGTCAGACGACGACTTTGTTATGGTTACTGGGGATAGCCACAACGTT
>DKOG01000076.1 GCA_002469915.1 Bacteroidetes bacterium UBA7368 | reverse complement strand
ATTGGCTGGGGAAACTGCTGCCGTTCAGGCTGCTGTAGATGCGGGTTCCAATGCCGCTGAGCGGGTCGGGGAGGTGCTTTCCCGGCACGTAATCGCTCGTCCGGCAGATAGCCTCGGTAGTATGCTTACTGCTTCAGAGCCTTCAACAACGGCTTCTCTTGAAAACATGACCGTTCGAGAGCTTCGAGCCTTTGCTCGAACTCAATCCGGGCTCCCCATTCAGGGTAGAGAAATTGCTCGAGCCAATAAGCAACAGCTGCTGGCAGCCCTTCGTAAGCGAGCATAGTCGGTAACTCCATTCTGGCCAAACCATGAAACGGCCTGTTTACTCAAAATTACGTTCTCTGTATGCTCCGACGCAGCGCGGATCTGGATTTGAACGGGAAGAGCCCAGTCATCGCGGGCTCGTTGTTACGTTCTGTATTCTGGCCTCATGCGTGCTTTGGTTCGCATTTTCGATGCAAGAGACGTACACCCAGATCATTGAGCTTCCTACTGAAGTCAGAAATCTTCCAATGGACAAAGCTCTGATCCAAGAGCCTCCGACGAGCGTGCTGATTCAGGTTGAAGGGGAGGGTGTTCAGATCTTGAGACTGTATTATAATCCGCCTACCATCCCCATTGACGTTTCGGTCGGAGATGTGGACATGTTTCTGGTTGCACCGGATGTGTTGAACAACGTTAGTCTGCAGACCGTCACACCTCGGCAGATCTCTCTCTCGCTCGATGATCGGATTACGCGAAGAGTCCCCGTCGAAGCCCGAGTGGACGTGCAATTCGAACCAGGTCATCAAATGATAGGCGGCATTTCAGTCATTCCAGATTCGATATTGATATCCGGTGCACAGTCGATAGTTGAAAGCATTCGCGCCTGGCCCACGAAAACTCGAAATATTGGCTCTCTCAGCGACTCTCTCAATGCAGTCATCGAGCTATCCGATTCACTATCGGGTCTTCTTAATTTAAACGCGTCGGAAGTGCGCGTTCAGGCTGATATTCAGGAATTCACCGAGGGTAGACGGAGTGTCAAGGTGCGGGTTACGGGAGCGGACGACGGGCAGACGGTTACGTTTGTGCCTGAGACCGTAAATGTTGTCTATCAGGTCCCCTTGTCCCAATACGATGCCTCTATGGACGCGGAAGACTTTTTTGTGTTCGTACCGTATGCGGATATTCTACGCGATGATCAAGGGCGGGTTTATCCTATGCTTCATCCTCCTGAAGGACTTGAAATTCGTAGATATCGACTTGATCCAGACTTCCTAGGCTACTACGATACCCGTAATGAGAGATAAAGAAACGTTCTCTTACGTCGAGCTTCCGGATGGAATCTTTACTGCTGATGGAATTTGGTATCACACCACAGAGAAAGACGTAGCAGAGTTCGCGCCAGATTTGCTCCATAGAAGCGGTTTAGATGTTTTATTGGCTCAAGCAGGTGAGTGGTCGCGTCTTCCTACCGCAATTGCAATATTGGGCTTGGCTGCATTGTTGGTATTAATCAGTCCATGGCAAGCTGCCCTTGGATCCCTTTCCATTTACATGTTTCTAGCGGTGGTGACTCCTTCAGTTGTGATCTATAATCTGTCCGGATTAACACGGAAGTTGATCCATCCTGTTTTGCAGGGTCTGATCTACGTGCTCTTTTTGAGCTACTTAGCCAGTTTGGGGCAGATGGGAGCTGTGGGCACGGGATTACTGGGCTTTATTTTATTTAGGTGGCAACTTGTTGGTCGTCTCCTTTCGCGCCCCATACGTTTTCTTGCGCGTCCACTTTCACCTTTGTCCATGCCCGATACCATCTTGCGAAATGTCTTGATTCGGGGTTCCCTGAAATACGGCTATTCGGTTGGCGAATTGAAACGTATGGAAGAGCGGATGACAGAGATCATGACGTATCATAAAACCCGATCAAAACAGACAGGAAAATGAACGGATTAGGTCGTGATTGGGTATATTTGCCGTCCGAAGACTTCTCCTACCCTGAGCCCTCTCACTGAAACGGATTGAATTCATCCAGTTGCCCATAGACGAGCATATTACGATCGTAGACTCTGGCAAGGAATTGCGGCAAAAGCTGCTTTCTGCCATCCAAAAACATCTGGATGCCCCAGATCCTCGTATTCGGAGTCTTGTTCGAATAGAGGTCCCCATTTTTTCGATGGATCCACTTGTGTGGTTAGGAATGCAATCCGATTCCGAAAGAATGTATTGGCGGGGAAGACATGCCGACGATCGGGTGGCCATGTTTGGAGTAGCAAAAGTGATGTCAGGCGATTCTAGACCTGAGTATCCAGATCTTGCCAGAGAAGTCGACGACTTCCTTGAGCGTCCAGGGGCGGATCTCCGTTTGTATGGTGGTATGCGGTTTGATCTGGATCGTAATGCAGACCATGATTGGTACGGATTCCCAGCTTGGCGCTTTGTGCTTCCGAGATTTGAAATGCATCAGCGAGGTAAACACACGCTGCTTTGCTGCAACTTAGTTCTTCCCGAAGATTATGCCGTTCGGGACGCTCTCATTCAGCAAGTGCAAGAACTCTGTTTTCCTGATTCTGGGCAAGAGAAGGTTCAGCAACAGGAAAAGAAATCTCCGCAGGTCCCCAAGCCGGTCTCCCGTGTGGACAATCCCGGGTTTGAAGGGTGGAAAGCACAAGTGAATTGGTCGTTAGACGCTTTTCATCGTGACCTTGTTGATAAAGTGGTGCTGGCCAGACGGGTCGATTTTTCATTTCAGCAAGCCCCAGACCCGGTTTCATTACTCCACATTCTTGAAGACGCTACGCCCAATTGCTTCCATTTTCTGTTTACATCTCAGGAAGGTGTTTTCTTGGGAGCCACACCGGAACGTTTGTTTTTCCGGAGAGGTCGAGAAGTAACCAGTGAGGCGGTCGCTGGAACGCGACCGCGAGGCGAAACCAGTGATGATGATCAGGCCTACATGGCTTCGCTGCTCGACAGCGAAAAAGACCAGCGCGAGCATGCATTTGTGCGTGAACGCATTAGGGATGTTTTGGGAGGATTGTGTGACTCGGTTTCAGTCGATGAAAATGCAACAGAAATGAGGCTTGCTCAAGGGCGTCACCTCGTTTCTAGGGTTTCAGGAAGGCTTCGCGAAGGAGTAACTGATTTTCATTTACTCGAGCAGCTACCTCCCACACCCGCCGTTGGAGGTGTGCCCACTGAGATTGCTCTTGAGGCTATTCATTCGCTCGAAGACTTCGACCGAGGGTGGTATGCTGGACCCGTTGGTTGGATTGGGCGGGACTCGGCTGAGTTTGCCGTCGCGCTCAGATGCGGTGTGGTGCGTGGATCGCAGCTTTCCTTATTCTCCGGAGCAGGTCTGGTGCAAGGCTCAGATCCGGGCTCGGAGTGGATTGAAATTGAGCAGAAAATTACAGACTTCACCAAGATTATTGGGTTGGAAATAAGGACCGCCGACTAGTGAAGCTGAAAGCACCAAATAGAAACCATTTTTGGGCAAGTCTGATCGTTGAAGAGCTCGTAAGAGGAGGCTGTACAACCTTTTTTGCCTCCCCAGGATCACGATCTACCCCGCTGGTAACGGCAGCCTTTCGTCATCCGTCGGCTGATGTACAAATGCATTTTGATGAACGCGGGTCTGCTTTCATGGCCTTGGGGTTCGGTAAAGCAACGTCCAAGCCTGCAGCATGGATTACTACTTCTGGAACTGCGCTGGCCAACGGATATCCGGCAATTGTTGAAGGAGCGATGGAAGGGGTCCCCATGATATTGCTTACGGCTGACCGCCCGCCGGAATTGAGAGATACAGATGCTAATCAAACGATTCGACAGGATCACCTGTTTGGTCAGTATGTGGAGTGGTTCGTAGATCTTCCGGTTCCAACCGACGACATAGATCCCACGTTTGTCTTGTCTACGGTAGATCAGGCCG
>DKOG01000256.1 GCA_002469915.1 Bacteroidetes bacterium UBA7368 | reverse complement strand
ATTGCTCTACCAACTGAGCTACCTGACCCTGAGGAGCCGACGAATATACAACCCTCTCTTTAGCGGAGTCAACCATCTTCTGAAGCAAAGGTCGGTTTCACCATCTGTTGACAATTGCTAAAGTCTAATTTGACTTGCGTGCACCCCACATTAGCTTGGTGCGAAGGGTGGAAAAATGGTCCTGATCGGGGAACCTGACTAGTTTTACCTGATGCTCTGCTTTCCTAATGGTCAATCCCGTCTTGGTAACTGAGTTATTATGGTGCACGCCGTCAGATGTAAAAACATGTGGTTTATCGAAATCCAGAACGCGAACTACAATATTGGATGTTTCCGGAATAACGATTGGACGCACTGTTAATGTATGAGGCGCGATAGGAGAAATTAAGATAGATCCGCATCCAGGAGCCATTATTGGACCTCCCAGAGCTAACGAGTAGGCCGTAGAACCGGTGGGAGTAGATAAGATCAGCCCATCGGCCCAGTATGTATTTAGGTAAAGACCATCCACTTCGACCTCGATAGCCAACAGGCCGGTTTCTCCCGATCGCTGAATGGTGAATTCATTCAACGCCCATACTTTCTGCAGATTAGCTGGCTCGCCATACGTCGCTTCTAGAACGAGCCGTTCCTCAACTTGATAATCTCCCTTTTCAAGTTGATGCATCCGGTTAGTCAGTTCAGATTGCTCAACGTGGGCTAAAAATCCTAGCCTCCCATAATTCACTCCGAGAATGGGAATGGGATGTTCACCTAACTCATATACGGTGTTGAGCAACGTACCGTCTCCGCCAAATGATATCACGATATCTGATTGGTTCAAGAAGTCGGTTAGATCGCGCGCGACAGATTCCGATTCGATTTCAAACCCCTCATGGCTTAAGCCCAAGCCCAATTCTGGATGCAAGACAAAGGGATAGGAGGATTCCTTTAGAAAGGAAATCAAATCAGCGACTGGTTTCCACAGGCCGGGTTTCCCTGTGTTTCCGGTGATGCCCAGTTTCATGCGCAATCGGGAGATAGTGTCATTTCGTAAAACTACGAGAGAATAATTCTACAAACTAACAGGTCATGCTTCTAGAATGGAAGTGTCTTTAGTAAAAGTAGAGAAGCAATCCCTTTGGTTTACATCCTTTTAGTTCACACATTTTAGTTCACATCATGGCCACTATTCCATCGTACAGCCGGGTATATGGTAGTGCTACCTCTGGAATAGACGCTATATCGGTAACCGTAGAGACCAGCATTAAGCGAGGTATTCCAAGGCATACTATCGTGGGTTTGCCAAATGGAGCTGTTCGAGAAGCGCTCGACCGAATACGGGCTGCAACAACGGCGTCTGGGTTCGAAATTCCCAGAGGCAGCATAACCGTAAATTTGGCTCCTGCAGATATCCGTAAAGAGGGTACGATGTACGACCTACCTATTGCACTAGGTATCCTTGCGGCAGACGGTATCATTCCCGACTCAGCGTGCAGAAAGACGGATCTCATTTTGGGGGAGTTGGCTCTAGACGGTTCTGTGAGGCCTGTCAGAGGCGTATTTAATGCTGTTTTGGGTGCGTTGAAGGAAGGTTTTGAACGAGTTATGGTCCCATTTGGGAATATGGACGAAGCACTAGAGATTGACGAAATTGACGTTATTCCCGTAAAAAACCTGAAAGATGCCGTAATCAAGATTTCAGAAACCAACTGGAGTCGTAGAGTTGGAAGTACAAAACGGGTGATAGGACCCGTGGTTACGCCAGAGCCAGACTTTGGCGACATAATGGGCCAACGTCATGCTAAAAGAGGGCTTGAAATTGCTGCAGTTGGGCGGCACAATATTCTTTTAGTGGGTCCACCAGGTTGCGGTAAAACAATGTTGTGCAGAGCTTTTCAGCATATACAACCCACTTGGAGCCGGAAGTCGGTCTTGGAAGCGACGTCTATACATTCATTGCGAGGGCTTACGCGAGCGGGACTTCTTGTGGGGCGCCCGTTTCGGGCGCCCCACCATTCCATTTCGAAAGCAGGGATGCTAGGAGGTGGAACGCCCATATTACCTGGTGAGGTCTCTCTTGCACATCACGGGACGCTCTTCCTCGATGAGTTAGCGGAATTCGATCGGTCGGTGTTGGAGTCGCTCAGAGAGCCACTGGAGGACTTCAGGGTTATTCTAGCTCGGGCCTCAGGTTCAGAACTGTTTCCAGCAAGATTTCAGCTGATATCTGCCATGAACCCATGTCCATGTGGGTACGCTGGATCCTCGATAAAAGTGTGTTCATGCCCAGTTCGAGATAGAGGTCGCTATCTGTCAAGAGTCAGTGGGCCGCTGCTAGATCGTATTGATATGGTTGCACACTTGCAGTCGGTTGATCCCACCGTAAGCGAAACCAGTCGAGATAGTTCGGCCATTATCCGTCATCGCGTAAACGAAGCCCGGCGACGGTTGATATCTGGTAATCCGCTACCTTTATCGAGGGACATCAGAGATTTACTGAATCGATCTGTGCGAAACCTTGGCATGTCGATGCGATCTCGCCGGAAAGTATCTGCCGTTACCCGAACTATTGCGGCACTAGATGGGCGTCGTGAAA
The DNA here is from genome assembly GCA_002469915.1 of Bacteroidetes bacterium UBA7368. Taxonomy (GTDB): domain Bacteria; phylum Bacteroidota; class Rhodothermia; order Rhodothermales; family UBA10348; genus UBA10348. The sequence continues at coordinate 652 of DKOG01000256.1, read as the reverse complement.
TTAAACTGGAAGACGTTTCAGAGGCCCTGCGGTATAAAGAGGCGCCATCTCATTAACGGAGCGCCCTCCCAGGAACGGAGCACTAGGACCTATCATTTGGATCTGTTGCCATGTGAAACCGAAGATTGAGTGCTTTGGCGATACTTGCGACGGTTGCCAAATGCTTGACTCTAGAATCTTCGTCAGCGCGCAAAACGAGAGACGTTTTGCCGTCGATTACCTGCCTGATCGCGTCCAGTAGCTGATCTCTCGCTACTTTTTCTTGCTCAACATAAAACGTACCATCACTGGTAATCACCACCGTGATGTACTGGCCGGTAGTGGGCGCTGTAGTCTGGGTCTTTGGTAGGTTAACCTGAATGCCGGACTGTGGAATAAAACTGGATGTAAGCAGAAAAAAGACCAGTAGCAACAGGACGATATCGGCTAATCCAGCTAAGCTGTATGCAGTGAGCGGTTTTCGCGCTGTGGAAAAGTTACTTGACATGATTCTAGAAGCTGTTACCGTATCCGGAATCCGACGCATTACCAGAGGCAGGAGTTTGAAGAAGATCAATAAACTCCGTAGCAGACTGCTCCATGTCGTTAACCAGTCTACTTATTCTGCTCAGCAAGAAATTGTAGAAGAAAAACGCCAAGATCCCGACGATTA
>DKOG01000070.1 GCA_002469915.1 Bacteroidetes bacterium UBA7368 | reverse complement strand
GATAAAAACAGCCTATACCGATTAATGCAATCGATGGTGCAATAATCAGATTGGTTAGCGTCAGGAATTGCCAGGACCAGTAATCAACCCAGGGTACACCGAGCGTTGCGATCATGAAAATGGCCGTAGGGTGCCAGGGCACGATGCTCTCGATCATCGTGCCGTAATCTTCTAACGATCGGGACAACACTTTACGTGGAATCTTCAGTGCGTCGAATCTGGTTTTGAACGCGTCGCCAACTATGAAGCTGGTCGCATACTGATTGGACGTCATGGCATTGGTTACGGCACTGGCGCCGAGTGCAGATAAGATGGTGGCGGGTCGGGTTTTTGCGAAAGCAAAAACCCGATTCACGACCGTGGGCATCGCGTTAATCGTTCCGATTGAACCAATGAAGACGAACACTAAAAAGGCAATAAAAATGGCCTCTTTCATGGAATAGAGACCTCCTCGATTTACCAGTTCCATCGTATTGGCGGGCAAGTCCATGGCCCAGTGTGCCATGGAAGCATCAAAACCGGTGGTAAGGGAGACCGAAATGTCGCCCAGTGTGTATCGCTGGAAAAGGAGAGCTAGGACACAGGCGGTCATGACTGAGGTGAGCAACGTCGGAATAGTAGGCTGTTTCCGGATAGATCCGATCAAGACAATGATTGGAGGAATGAGCAATAGAATATTGAAGGAGAACAAGACTTTCAGTGAGTCCATAAACGGTGCCAGTGTATCGAAATTGGCAGCCTGAATCGTAGGCCCGTTCGTAAATCCGAGGATGGTAAAACCGATTGCAGCCACAATGGCCGAAGGGATGGTCGTAACGGTCATGGACCGGATATGGTCAAACAGATCTACATCGGCTGCGAGCGCGGCTAGATTTGTGGTATCAGATAGTGGAGACATTTTGTCTCCAAATGCCGCACCTCCGATAATGGCTCCGGCTGTTACGCCTAAATCCGCACCTAAAGCCGCCGCAATTCCGATCAAAACCACGCCAACCGTTCCCACTGAACCCCAACTCGTCCCGGTGAGTGATGAGAACACAATCGGAATCAAAAACGATATCAGATACAGATAGGAGGGGTGAATCAGTTCGAGGCCAAAGTAGACCAGCATGGGTATGGTCCCAGAGATCATCCAACTCGAGATGATTACACCGATCGCAAAAAGAATAAAAAACGCCGGCAAGGCAGATTGGATCTTGCGAACAATAGAATCTTGTATCGTCTGCCATGAAAGACCCAAATAGAGCAGCATGCTGACCGAAAAGAAGGAGGCCAGAATGAAAATGACTTCAAGCTGTAGGGCATCCTGATCCAGAAACAAGGGGCGGACAATAAGCGCGTAGAGAATGACTACTCCAAGGAAAAGAATCGGCAGAACAGCATGAATGAACCGAACTTCTCTTTTCAACGCACTCATTTCGAATCCTCTTGATAGGCTGCAATAACATCGTCGGGGATCGCGCGCGGCCGCCCAGACACTTTATCTAGGCATACCCATTTCGTGCGGCCGCGCGCAACCTCGCGGTCTCCGCAAAAGAAGGTATATCTCCGTTCCGATGTGGCCCGCTGTACGTCGCCAATCCACGTTTCTATGCGAAGGGTGTCTCCTTCGAACAACGGCCTTAAGTACTCAATTTCATGCGAGCGGGCCACCCAGATCACGCCGGCTGAATCCGCCGCTATGTCCCCGGATACGGCTTTAGTATGCCGCACGGCTGCGTCCTGCATCCATTGTACATAGGCCACGTTGTTTACATGACCGTGAAGATCTATGACCTGTGCAGGTACGTCAAACGTCCAAGAATGATGAGGCATGGGTGGGGCTGTCAGAATACGTTTTACACCGCAATATACACGTCACTTTTCGGCAACATCACCTTGCCGTCGTTTTCTGTTTTGTATCCATCTCCAAATCCCCCAAAGACTAAAGATGATCCAGAAAATTTCAATGATGAATGACGCCATATTGAAGGCATAATTCAGAGAAACAGTAATGAGAACGGCGCCAACCAGATTCAAGATGGAGTATTGGAGGCCCTCGGGGTTCATGCGGCGCATTTGTGTGCCCGCGTAGGCATACACAATTAGGGCAACGCCAACGGTACCGACTACATCAAACCATTCCATGGCTACTTCCTTTTTATAGTTGCGAGGATCTCATCATGTAGATCCCGCGAGGCAGAACATAATAAACTCTCAGCGTGAACCAGGTCGTTGGTATTGCCATGTCCGTCGGAGATCAGACCTCCGGCCTCAAGCACGCAAGGAATGATCGCGGCATTGTCCCACGGATTCATCATGGTATCGAACGCCGCGTCAATTTCGCCTCGGATAACCATTGCGTGTTGAATACAATCTCCAATAAATCTGAATTTCCCAGCTTTCTGAATCAGATCTGTCATGGTAAAAGTGTCTGATCCGATTCGTGGGTCTACATCTGAGTTGTACAGACCCGTTGAAGAGACGTATGCCGTATCCAGTTTGCGGACTCGACTAGATACCGTCTGACGCTCGAGCGAGCCGGCCTTGTTTAACGCCCAGCAGCCCTTTCCGAGCTCGGCATACACGGTCTCTTTTAGGGCAGGCATATTTATAACGCCCAGAACGGGGTGACCGTGTCTAAGGAGCGCAACGAGCGTTCCAAAGGTGGGCAGGCCGAGTGCAAACGAGGCTGTTCCATCAATTGGATCCAGTACCCAAGTGTATTCGCTTGAGGCCTTGACATCGGCTTGTTCTTCTCCCATGATTCCGTGATCGGGAAACGTTTCACGGATCAGCTGTCTCATCACCCGTTCTGATTCGGTGTCTGCTTCCGTAACGGGTGTGCCGTCAGCTTTATGCTCTACCTCCGAATGTTGGAAACGGGGCATGATTTCCTGTGCGGCCACGCCCGCGAGTTGCAGGGCAAACTGCATCATCGGACTCGGTGTGTGTGGATCTTCTGTCACGTTTAATGGGTCTGGTTCAATGCTGAAGACAATTCTTTAAGGACTGTAAGAGCGGTATCGATGTCCTTTTTGTGGGTGCGGAAGCAAAGCGCTGCCATGCGGAGCATATATACGCCGTTCAGGCGTGTAGATGAAACGAATATCCGACCATCATTATGTATAGCTTGGACTAAACGCTCATTAAACGTATCTGCATCTCCTGAATCAGGAATAAACCGATATGTCACCACACTTAGGTCTGGCTCGGGACCTACCTCAAATCCATTGAAGCCCGACAATTGTTCATGGAAGTATCGGGCCAACAGCATTTTTTCCTGCAGAGCAGCTCGAAACGGACCCACCCCAAGAATTTGCAGCGGCAACCATAGACGAAGTCCGCGAAAATGCTTGGTCAACTCAGGCGAAAGCGTGGCCGGTGACGTGGCCTCGACATTCAGCACGTCTTGCATATAGTCCGCGCCTGCCTGATGGGATTTCAACAGTCGATCTTGATTTTTGACCAACAAGGCACCCGTTCCGTAGGGTAGGAAAAGCGTTTTGTGGGGATCCATGACGATGGAGTCAGAAAGCTCCATACCCTTTAAAAGGTCTGCTCCAGCATCGCAGAGGGCAAAGAAGGCACCATATGCACCATCAATATGGTACCAGATAGAGTGAGTTTGAGCAATTTGACCGATCTGTTCGATGGGGTCGACCGATCCGGTATTGGTTGTACCCGCGGAAGCCATCACAAAAAACGGAGTCA